>JACSRQ010000065.1 GCA_014879675.1 Ignavibacteria bacterium | reverse complement strand
TTTTTTCAATTTTAATACAATATTTAAAAAACTTCTGAAGCTAAAAGAAAAACCGGATAAATACGAATTAATTGTTTTAAAAGAGAAAATATCTGCAGTAAATGAGTTAGCCTCAAAGAAATGGCTTCTGAATAAAATTGAAGAACTTGAGAAGTAATAAAATTCACTATTTAGTTTGATTGTGTAAACAATTATATTGCATATATGCCCATAAAACCTGCAACCGGAAGAATACTAATTTCAGAACCTTTCCTGAATGATCCAAATTTTAAAAGGACTATAATACTGCTTGCTGAGCACGGCGAAGACGGTTCTGTTGGATTTATTCTGAATAAACCAACCAGTTATAATATACATGAAGTGATTGAAGATTTTCCCAGATTTGACGCGCCGATCTATTATGGCGGACCAGTCCAGCTAGATACGCTTCAATTTATTTATAAAGGTGAAGAAATTATAGATGGCTCCGTTGAGATAATCCCGGGGGTGTATTGGGGCGGAAGTTTTGACCTGCTGAAGGCAGTAATAAGCTCAGGCAGTGTTTCGGCAGATGATTTCAGGTTCTTCCTTGGTTATTCTGGCTGGTCTGAAGGGCAAATTGATGAAGAGATAGAGCTGAATTCGTGGATAATTGCAGAAACAAATGCCGAAGATATTTTTTCAAAAGATGCTGATAACCTTTGGCGCGATATACTTAAATCAATGGGAAAGAAATTTGCAATACTCGCAAGCTTTCCTGAAAATCCAAGTGTTAACTAAACTGAAGAATTATGTACCAAACACTGCTGACTGTTCACTCCTTAGTAAGATGGATATCACTTGCTCTCCTTGTTTATATGATCATACGCGCATACAGCGGCTGGCTAACATCGGGCAAATTCACCGGCGGCGATAGCTCAATTCGCAAATGGACTATCACTTCGCTTCACCTGCAATTTATTATCGGGATCTTACTCTATTTTATCAGTCCTATCACTACTTATTTCATTGGCCACTTCAGCGAAACTGTAGGCACGCGCTCGATCCGGTTCTTCGGGATGGAACATGTTATTATGATGCTTGCTGCAATTGTAATCGCAACCATCGGTTCGGCAAGGTCAAAGCATCAGGTTGAAGACAGGCTAAAATTCAAAACGCTCGCTATTTGGCTGACAATTTCACTGATCCTTATAGTGGCTGCAATGCCCTGGCCATTTTCTCAAGCTATTAGCAGGCCTTGGTTCAGGTTATTTTAAGCAGCTATCTTTTCAATAGGTTGAAATGGAACAGCTAATTTCATATCATTAACTCTATTGTCCTCTTAAATTTGTTGTGAACATATCTTACAAAAAAGTGAAATCTAACAAAACAATTCTCTCATTCGTAGTTCTCTATATCTGCATGCAAACTGCAGTATCGTTTTCTCAGGGCTATTTGAATTTCCCGATCGATACCTTAGTGCGGGATTCGTTTTATAACTACCGCAGCATGGTGAAGTTCGATAACTCAGGGTTCATCCATTCAGTCAACACCAGGCAGTATGACACCCCCAGCAATACCCGCGATATTTTTTACCGCACAAATAGATCAGGTTCAATGGTCACAACCAGGATAACCGATAACAATGTTGACGATAATTATGCCTCGTTCGGATTTGATAACGGAGGTAATGTTCACGTTGGCTGGGAAAGGCGCGATGGCTCGAATAATTTCCAGCTTATATATTCTAATAACCGCGGCGGTACATTTATGGAACCGGTGTGGATAACTACAGGCGGATTGAATAAGGCAACGCCGTTCATGGCAGTTGGCCGTGGAGACAGCCTTGTACATTTTGTATATTATACTTTTGTAACCGGGCAGGATAACGCTTTTTACAGGTCATACAACTACATTACAGGTACGCTTGGACCGGAAGTAAGCCTCGGGCCGGCGGAAACAGGCAGCGAAAATGATATCGAAGTTGCAGTTGACGGTAACAATAAGGTTCATATAGTTTTTTCAACAAATGTTAACATTAACGGCGGAGCACTGAAATATTTCACAAATGAAAGCGGATCGCTTGTTGAAGTGCCAACCGGACTCAGCGCGAATGCTGAATATCCTGATATTGTTATTAGCAGCACAAATGTTGTTCACATTGTTTACAGGCTGGCAACGGATAAACGTGTTTACCTGATACGTAAACCTTCGGGCGGGGCTTTGGAAACACCGATTCCCATAACTCCCCCAAGTATTGGCAACCCGGCATACTGGCGAGCTATTAATACCGATGATAACGGCAGGTTTTATATGACATATCAGAACAGCGTAGCGCCTGCGCCAAAGGGATTTTTCCTGGTACATGGAACAGGGAACTCGTTTGCAAGCCCGATATTAATATTTGAAGACAGCACGGCAAGCTATTCCACACGCGGCTCATCATCTGTTGCTGCAAGAGGTAACGGAGAGATAGTTGTGTTTTTTGACCCGGCAGGCTTAAGGAATGGCGTGGTGATCTCCGATATTTTCATGAAGCGGGGAATGCTGAATCTGACAGGAATAACTCAAGTTAATGAACTTGCTTCTGATTTCACATTGTTTAACAATTATCCGAATCCATTCAACCCCGGTACAAAACTGAGATTTTCTGTATCTCCTTCTCAAACCACCAGAAGGATCACTTTATATGTTTATGATATATCAGGAAAAAAGATCGCCACACTGATAAACAGTTACCTCAAGAGCGGAACCTACGAAGCGGCTTTTGACGGCTCTTTTTATTCCAGCGGAGTTTATTTTTACAAGCTGAGTGACGGAGTATCAACATTAACGAAAAAGATGATACTGGTGAAGTAGATTCCGGGAAGTAATCAGTTCAGGGTTATAGAGTCACACTTTGCCGGGCACAGTTGCCCGGCTTTCCTTTTTATTGAAGAAGTGATTTACAGCAAATAGCACTAATGAAGCCGGGATTATTATTGCCGCTGCACTCAGCCACATCCCGAGGTTAATGGGAGTGATCTCATAAAAAGTTGATACAATATTGAGTACAGGGATCATATAACCTGCAAGCGAATAAAATATATATACAACGATCAACAGCAAACCATAAAATAAATATGGCTTCACGTTTTTTGCAGAATCATCATTTAGTGCAGAGAAGAAATTTGCCATAAGCATAAACAGAATTATAACCCCAAGGAATGTATCCATTCCTGCCGAAGTATATGCGAATAAACCCTTTGCAGCATAAATTGAAAGCAATATTGTTGAAACAATTACTGCAGCTGAAACAAATACAAACCTGAACAGGCTCTTAAAGAAATCCGGCACCGGTTTTCGGTTTCGGTTCTTCAGCGCTATATAATAAGCTGGAAGAGCAACTGTCATAATGTTAATAAGGGAGCTGCTTCTGGGTGTAAAAGGAAAAGTTGATAATGCGAACCATGATAATACTGAAAGCAGCAGCAGTACCAGGTTTTTCGTAACCATTAATTTGGATACATAAAGCACAGTGTTGATTATCCTGTTGCCTTCATCAAAAACGGCAGGTAAAATAGTGAACTTGTTCTTAAGCAGCACAATATCGGCAGCATCTTTAGTTATCGCACTGCCTTCTTCCATTGCAATCCCCAGGCTTGCTTCTTTGATGGCAGGCAGGTCATTGATACCATCGCCTATAACTGCTGTTTCCAGCCCGGCATTTTTCAATGCTTTAACTATGTTCACCTTATCTTCCGGCGAAAGCCTTGTAAATACCGATTTCCCTCGAATGGCTGCATCAAGATCGCGTCCGGAAAGTTCTCTCAGCTCACTGCCTGTAATGAAGCCGCTTTCAGGCACTTGCCAGCCAATATCCTGTAATGTTGAATTTATTGAATCTTCGTAATCGCCTGAGATTATCTTAAGTTCTATGTTATTTTTCCTGAAGAGTCTTACTGCTGAGGCTGCATCTTCCCTTGCTTCATCCTTCATAGAGATTATACAAAGAGGTTCAAGCTTCACGCCGCTCCATTTTTCATCGTCAAAAATTGCAGAGCTTCGTGCTTCGGCAAGTATGAGGTTTCTTTTTCCTTTCAGATTTGCGGAATCAAGCAGCGCGGTAATTTCAGATCCTTTTTCACCGGCTGTTTTGCCTGCAACAACTTCAGCGGCCCCCAGCACGAGGCACATTGCTGCTCCGGATACATTAAGCTTCAACGCGCTCATTTTTCTTTCTGAGCTGAATGGAACTTCATCATACCACTGGCTTTCTTCATATTTTTCGAAATTCATTAAAGCAGATATGGTCGCATTCTTATCTGAAGAATAATAACTGTAGGTTCCAAGCAGCTTTTGCAGCTCTTCGGTATTGTACCTGCTAAGTGTAACAATACCTGAAACAGTCATATTATTTTTTGTTAAAGTACCTGTTTTATCAATGCAGACAATCTTTACGGTCGAAAACGAATCAATAGCATTTACTTTCTGAATTATTGCCCCAAGCTTCGCTATCCTTATTATCCCGATCATGAAGGTTACTGTTGAAAAGAACACAAGCCCCTCAGGTATAAGGGAAATTGCAATTGCAGAAACTTTGCGGAAACTTTCAACTGTCAATCCTGCCGCGCCGATAGAAATGAAACCCTCTGCTGCTACCATTAGAATAGCGGCTGCAAATGAGACAGTGAATATCAGGTTCACCTTTTTGAGAAGCGGGGAAACATGCAGCTTGTATTTCCTTGCCTTCCTTACGATAGCCGCGGCATAACTTTTATCCCCTAGTTTTTCGGCCTTATAGAAGCCGCTTCCATACACGCAGTAGCTTCCGGATAGAAGGCTGTGCCCATCTTTCTTTTCAACCGGCAGTGATTCTCCTGTCAGCAGTGATTCGTCAATTTCCAGATGATTTGAAGCCAATACAGTTCCATCTACCACTACCTGCTCACCTTTGTTCAGCATGATAACATCATCCTGAACTATCTGGTGTTTATCGATATTTGTTTTTTCGCTGTTTCTGATTACTGTTACAGGCTCGTTTTTGAGTAACTCAAGCCTTGCAAGGATCCGGGAAGCCCGGAACTCCTGCGCAATAGCAATGAGAGTATTGAAAAAAACCACGGAAATTATTCCAAGTGAATCCAAAAACAGTCTGAAATCACCGGTATAAAAATAAAACCCAAGCAGTGCGCCAATTATCACGATATTAACCAGGTTAAAAATGCTGAAAGAGTTCTCAAAAATAATCTCGCCGGCGGTTTTGGTCTTACCAGGTATTTCCCGGTTGGTAAGGTTTTGTTCAATCCGGCTTCTTACTTCATCTGTTGAAAGTCCGGCAAATGGCGGTTGTATCATGCAGCCTGGATATATTTTATATCAGCATCGTTGGCCATCTTAAGCTTCAGCTTTCTGAAATGCTCTATGAATTTTTGTTTGTTCATTACCAGCTCAAACCCGCGGCAATCAATCATATTGATATTCTTTAGCGGAATAAGCTGAGGCTTCCTTGTGGATACGGAATAAATAAGGCAAAGCTCAGGATAGTTGAGCATGAACATTAACTTTTCCTTCAGGTTGAGCTTTCTTACCTTGAAGCCGAATTTTTCAAGGGTGGATGCTTTAAAATAATATACCGTAGCGGTGAAACGCATATTCATGCTTATTTCACCCTTTTCAATTGCCCCGACAAGATTGATAAGTCCTTCGCTCATAAAGTAAAGCAGTTTCAACTGGTTGACGCTTTTAAGCCTGAAAAAATCCCAGGTAGTGCCAATATGCATTTCTCTGAGGTTCCTTCCAAGCGGCAGAATAAAAAATATTCGTGAAAAATAGGTATAGAACCCTACCCGCTTTGCAACCGGTGTGGTAATATATCTGAAAGCCCTGTAAAATACTATTAAACCTGCAAAGTATAGAAAATAGATAAAAACTGTTTTAAGTAATTCCATTATTCTATTTATTTAAACAAGCTTAAACAAATTTAAACAGTTTGTGTTTTGAATTTGTTAATTCATTGATTAGTTTTTGTTATGTCCCGTAAGTGTTTTAAGAGAACTGCAGATCAATCTGCAGTATTTCCGGCCTGTTGCCTGTACGTATAGGCGGACCCCATGAGCCAACACCGCATGAAACATAAATATGAGTGTTACCCTTCTTTTTATATCCCATACTTACCTCATATATCTTTTTGGTAATGAAGTTAAATGGCCACAACTGCCCGTGATGAGTATGACCCGAAAGCTGGAGGTCAACGCCGAATTTTTCAGCCTCATTAAGATGCACAGGCTGGTGATCCATCAATATAACCGGCAAACTGCTATCGATGCCATTCAGCAGCTCTGCCATTGGTTTGCGTATGATTCCGGCAAATCCTTTTGATGCGCGGTCTTCCCTGCCTACAACATAAAAGCTATCAGCGATCTTAACATACCTGTCCCGCAGCTCAATAATACCATGCTCTTCCAAGTATCTGCATGCCGCTTCTGCTCCGCCGATATACTCATGATTACCTGTGACAGCATAGGTGCCGTATTTGCTTTTGATATTCCTGAGGAATTCCCCTAGGTTTCTCTTTATTACAGGGCCAATATCTTCATCAACAACATCACCCGGCAGCAAAACAATATCCGCCCCGATTGAATTGATACGGTTGACAATTCTTTTTACACTGCGCTGCGCAATTATTGTGCCCAGATGGATATCTGATGCGACAGCGATCTTTAGACCCTTCAACTCCCCTGCTTTTTTATCGATGATAATATTCAGCTTCCTGACTACTGGAATTCGCGCGTTCAGGTATCCGGCGAGTACAATCAGGAATACAGATACATTTACGACAGCTAACAATACCAGTTTATATTCTTCTGAATAAAAAGCCGGTGGCAGAAAATTGAATATCGTATTGGCAAGCCGGAAAAGATCTATCAAAATTGTAAATTGCAGATAGTACACCATGGCGCCAAGCCAGAATGATCCCACCCAGATAAAAAATGTTGATACGGCATTGGGGAATTTCCTTTCCAGGAACCTGCCAGCAATATAAGAGAGGAATAAGAATAGATATGCGGCAGTATAGGTTGCACGGTAATTTTGCGGAATTGCGCTTAGACCAGTGGTAAAAATGTAATAATTAACAGCCGAGTAAACGGTGAGAACTACGGTTAAAAATACAATTAATTGCGACTTTTTCAATAAAATTATGGCAGTTTGTGATGTTTTAGACGGATAAATAAGAGAAATATTCTAAATCATTGATCGCTGCTAGAACTGCTTCCGGACAATTCTTCTATTTGCGAAGTATTATATAATTCACCTGCGCTACGGCAACCATTGTGCCATTCATATCGAACAGTTCTACTGCCACGGGAGCGAGGGTTTTTCCATGCTTTATGACACGAGCCACAGCCCGCACATCTGTTCTGCATGCGGCTAGGAAACGGATATTCATATCTGTAGTTGTAATAGCAGCGTCTGCGCCGGTCAATGTAAGCAGCGCAAAAGCGCTGGCGGAATCAGCCACCGTCATCAGCAATCCGCCATGAAATGATTCAAATATTCCGTCATATTTCTTTTCATGTTTCACAACGGCTTCACAGATACCATCATTCATTTCTAAGAAGCTGAATCCAAGTGTATCAACAATTGGGATCTTTTTAATTCTTTCCAGTACGTCTTCGCGTATCATAAATTATTGCTAACTTAATATTTATAAAAAAAGAGTGACGTTAATCACTCCAATCAAACATTCATCCGATGATTGTAAGTCATCGGATGATGGATAATACAATCTACACTTTTTCGGTTTCCTTCTTTCCAAGCAAGCCGGTTGGCTTGAAAAGAAGTAATAAGATCAAAATACCGAATGCAATTGCATCGCGGTATGTAGGCGAGATATACCCGGTAACAAATGTTTCAAGCAGACCGATTATCATCCCGCCAAGCGCTGCTCCGGGGATGTTGCCAATTCCGCCAAGTACTGCTGCTACGAATGCTTTCAGACCGGGCAGTATTCCCATGAGAGGGTCAATGCTTGGATAGTTCAATCCGTACAATATACCTGCCGCACCTGCAAGTGATGAGCCTATGATGAACGTAAAGCTTATTACCGCGTTTATATTTATCCCCATCAAGCTTGCCGCTGTGGGATTGTAAGAAACGGCGCGCATTGCAGTGCCGATCTTCGTTTTCATTACTATCATTCTGAGGCCGAGCATAAGGAGTCCGGCAGTAATAAGCACAACCACGGGATTTGAGCCTATGACCGCGCCGGAGAGATTTATCAGCGGCTTGTTTTCAAGCAGTGAAGGAAATGATTTAGGGTCCGCGCCAAAGATCAATTGGCCTGAGTATTCCAAAAACAAAGATACCCCGATTGCTGTAATAAGAATTGTGAGTTTCGGTGATTTCCGCAGCGGTTTATACGCCAGCTTCTCTATGGTAAATCCAAGCAAACCCGATATAGCCATGGCGCCCAGCAGGATAAGTATGGCCAGTGCAAGAGATGTTCCGCCGCCGCCTGAAGAGAATGCGAACATAATGCCAAGATAGTAGCCTGAAAATGCGCCTATCATAAATACATCGCCATGAGCAAAGTTGATGAAGCGCAGGATGCCATATATCATAGTGTATCCAAGCGCTATCAGCGCATAAATGCTTCCGAGTGAAAGCCCGTTGAATACCTGCTGTATAAATTCGGTCATTTGTTTTTGTTACTTTGGTAGCACAGGCATTCCTGCCTGTATATAATGATTGCACAGACAGGAATATCCGTGCTTCTAACTTCTTTGATCACAGACAAGAATGTCTGTGCTACTTGATATTTCTTATGGCGCTACGGTTTCTTTATACTTAAACTGTCCGCCTTTGATCTCGAGTATCACAGCCGGCTTGATCGCATTTCGCTGTTCGTTTATTGATATTTTTCCGGTAACACCGCTATAATCTTTGGTTTTGGCAAGCTCATTTCTCACCTTTTCCGGATCAGTTGTGCCTGCGCGTTTCATAGCATCGAACAATATCATGCCCGCATCATAAGCAAGGAAGCTCATTGCATCTGGCATTGAGTTATATTTTGCCTTATACTTGGAAATAAAGTTCTGTATAGCGGGGTCAGGATTTTCCGTCGAAACATGAGTTGAGAAGAAACATCCTTCAAGCGCATCTTTGGCTTTGCCTTCGGTGAGCTTTTCTGATTCCCAGCCGTCACCGCCAAACAGCGGCACAGTAATTCCGATCTCTCTTGCCTGGATCGCGATAAGACCCACATCAGTATAGTAACCGGGAATAAATATCGCTTCAGGATTCCTGGATTTGATCGCGGTTAACTGCGCTTTAAAATCCTTATCTCCTGCTGAATATGACTGCACTTCGATAATTTCGCCGCCGGCTGCCTTAAATTCTTTTTCAAAAAAATCAGCAAGTCCGGTTGAGTAAGCATTTTTAACATCTTTCAGTACAGCTACTCTTTTAACTTTTAATGAATTGATAGCAAATTTAGTAAGTACTGTTGCCTGGAACGGATCAATAAAACACACTCTGAAAATATAATCGCCAATTGCGGTAACTTCGGGATTTGTTGATGCCGGAGTAACCATTGGAATTTTGTTCTGCTGGCAAATAGGAGCGCCTGCTTTACTATTGGAAGATGCTACTTCACCAATAACTGCCACAACGTTATCGTTTTTGATCAAACGCTGCACAACTGTCTGTGATTCCGAGGGCTTTCCCTGGTTATCATAGGTAATAAGTTTGATCTGTTTGCCAAGAAGGCCGCCTGACCCGTTGAGCTCTTCTACTGCAAGCTTTAATCCGTTTGTTGATGAAATACCAAATGTGGCATTTGGACCGGTAAGTGACGCGAATTCACCGATAATGATCTCATTCCCGCCGCCTTTATTACAGCCGGAAAAAGTGAAAAACAACCCGGAGATAATTACAACCAAACTTAAAAAGAACTTTTTCATGTTTACAATTAATTAGTTTCTTAGCTGGAAAAGTAACCAATAATAGCCAATTTGTGCAAGATAATCAATTAATTAAAATTGCCTATGGCAGCAGGCTCACAGCAGGATACTTACAGCTTTTTTGAAAATGTTTCAAAAACCAGTTCTTCGGTTGGATCGCCGAAGGTACCTTCTTTAGAGCCGAATACTTCAAGCTCGCCGGTTGATATGTACCCGCGGCGCTCATAATACTCAATAAGCTCTTTACGGCGGTTTATAACTTTCATCCTGATCTCGCTAAGTCCCAATACTTCTTTTGTATATCTTTCGCATTCGTTTATCAGAATTTTGCCTATCCCCTTTGACTGGTAGTCAACATCTACTGATAACATTCCGAAGTAAGAGTACTCCATGCCCGGCGGATTTTCGAGCTGTACACAGCCAATGATATTGCTCTCAATTACAGCGAGTATGATATGGTCACCTGCTTGGCCGATGATATCCCGCACTTTCTCTTCGGTGATCCTTATCCCGCCTAAAAAATCCGCTTCAGTGGTCCACCCTTTTTTGGAGTTCTCGCCGCGGTAAACGGAGTTTACAAGTGTTGTGATCTTTTCTGCATCGCCGGCTGCTGCGATCTTAAACTCGATATCGTTTTTATTCATATTAATACAAAGGGCAGGTTATACCCGCCCTGTTTGAATAATTTATGTTTAAAATTTTTTATACCTTTTCAAAATGAATCCCCGATTTCACGGTGATATACCTGCTATTTCTTCACAACAAGCTTCTGGCCTATTTCAATTGTGTCATCTTTCAGCTTGTTCCATTTTTTCAGTTCTGCTATCGTGCAGTCATATTTATCTGCTATCTTGCCCAGTGTTTCACCTTTTTTTACGGTGTGATAGGTAGTTTTGCTCTTTTTCTCTTTTGTTGTTTCTTTTTTTGTTTCCTTTGTTGAATAGAGTTTTAATACCTGTCCTTCCTGGATTACATCGCTATCGAGCCCGTTCCATTCTTTGATATCAGCTACTGATACACCGTTTGCATCGGCTATCTTGGTCAGGTTATCGCCTTCTTTTACAGTATAGGTTTTAGCTTTTTTGCTCGAAGAAGTTACTTTTTTATCAGAGTAAACTTTCAGTTTCTGGCCAACAAGTATTTTGTCTGATTCAAGGTTATTCCAGTCTTTAATATCGGCAATATCTACATCGTATGATTCTGCTATCGCGGTCAGGTTGTCGCCTTCTTTTACAGTATATGTTTGGTAACTCTGTTTTTTCTTTTTTGTATCGGTGCTGGTTTTCTTCTCTTTTTTTACTTCTGTATCCTTTTTGATTTCAACGTCTTTTTTTACTTCAACATCTTTCTTTTCATCAGTCTTGTTTTCTTTGTTAACCAGTACCGTCTCATTGGTTCCTTCGGAATTTGACTCTTCAATAACTTCCTCTTTGCCCGGATCTTTATTTTCCTCGGTCATTTTATCGGTTACATTATCCTTTTTCTTTTCTTCCTTTACAGAGCCATATAGCTCTTCAAACTTCTGCCTGGTAAGCCAAACAGAAACTTTATCTCCTTTTTTAGGGTAAGTGCCGTAATTGATATTGTTCCAAATCCTGATATCCGAAGGCCTCACGGAATATTTTAATGATACAGAATACAGGTCGTCTGTCTCTTCAATGTTATGTAATATAAGCTCACGGTTCGAGGTGCTGATGATAAGCTTCTTATCTTCTACCGAATACCCGCTTATCTTATAATATGTAACAGTTTCTTCATGGTTAACGGATGCAGTTCCTTCGTTGCCATCAAATATCGGGTTAAAGCTGTACTTTTCAATATCGCCTGCAGCTTCATAATTTTCGGTGAACTTTTTAAACATACCTTTCGGTATCTTTATCAGGTAGCCGTCATCGAAAACAGGTGTAACGTCAGAAAGCATTTGCGAATTTAAGTCGCGGATAGTTTCAACATCCGTATTGCAAAGCTCTGCGATCCTGCTCATAGTAAGCGCAGATTTGATAACAACCCTGTCGTACTCAATAGGTTTACCCCATTCAACATCAGTGAATCCGTACTTTTCCGGATTCAGGCAGATAATTGCTACTGCAATATATTGCGGAACGTAGTTCCTGGTTTCTTTCGGCAGGTAATCCCGCAATGTCCAGAAATCGGTTGAACCGGATTTCTTCACAGCCGATGTTATTCTGCCCGGTCCTGCATTATAAGAAGCCATTGCCAGGTACCAGTCGCCAAAAGATTTATAAAGATCCTTCAAATGTCTTGCAGCAGCATCGGTAGCTTTTTCCGGGTCACGCTTATCATCGGTGGAGCCGTCATAATACAAGCCGTAAGCCGAGCCGGTTGTAGGCATGAACTGCCACAATCCGATAGCTCCTGCCCATGAACTTATCGCGGGGTCAAGCCCGGATTCGATCATAGAAAGATATATCAGCTCTTCGGGAGCATTGTTTTCTCTTAATATAGAGCGCATCAGGTTTGAGTATTTACCCAGCCTGAACAGCCACTTATCCATATACTTCCTGCCGGTTCCGGTAAAGTAGTTTATGTAATCCTGTACCGGGCCGTTTTCTACAAGCGGAATATCGTCGCATTCCGGTAAATCCTTCGGGTCAAAGGAATTACTGTATGATTTGTTTTCAACCTTTTCATACTTAATACCAAGCTTAGTTGCTAACTTAAATACTTTATTGTCATCAGATAGGTCATGGTGCGCGGTTATATAATCCTGAACAATACTGCCGGCAAGCTCATTATAGTCTTTTTCCCATGTGATGTGCTTCGCCAGGTTTTTTGTATCGATCTTGTTTAGATGCTTTAAAGCCGCTTCAAATTCCTCACCGGAAGATTTTGAATCAGCCTGCTCATTGAACTGAAGAGCTTTTGTATAATGTATCCTTGCGTTTTCAAGCGCTGTATAAACGCTTACTGAGTCTTTTTTCTTCTTCGTATCCGCATTTTCCTCTTCCACATCCGAACCGCCGCATCCTGCGAGGTATTGAAGTGATATAAATGCGAAAAGAATGTAAAGAAGCCCGGATAGTCTTTTCATGTATTAGTTTTCTCCTGGTTAATTAGCTGATACACCAAGTTAGAATTCAATATAAATTATACAATTATGAAAATCAAGTTATTTCTTAAATGAATGCTCCAATTTATATATAAATATAGCGGATAACAAGTAATTAGCTGTGATTCTTTGGTTGAAATCCTTAAACATGGCCGCATTCTGCAGATTGAAGTGAAATTCACAATTGGGTACAAATATACTGAAAAGTGAATATTACTTATAACCTTTTTAAGCTAAACTTGTTCCACAGGTAAACTATGGCAGCTAAATTCACTCATATAGATCTGGGCCATGCCGACTATAAAGAGGTATGGGATCTCCAGACGAAGACCCACCTTGAGAAGCAAAACGGCAGAACTGATGACATTATATACACAGTTGAGCATAATCATGTATATACCCTCGGCAAGTCTGGCAGCAGAGATCATATCCTCTTAAGCGAAGCGGAAATGGCGGCAAAAGGGATTTCTTACTATGAAATAGACCGCGGGGGTGATATAACATACCACGGACCCGGCCAGCTTGTGGTCTATCCGATAATCAACCTAAACAACTATTATAAAGATACACATCGGTACCTTCGCGATCTTGAAGAAGTTGTTATAAAAACTCTAGCTGAGCTTGGCATTACAAGCACAAGGGATGAAGAGTTTACCGGAGTTTGGGTTGGTGAAGAAAAGATCTGTGCAATTGGCATCAAGGTTTCACGGTGGATCACCATGCATGGTATAGCTTTTAATGTAAACACAGAGCTTGAGTATTTCAATAAGATAATCCCATGCGGAATATTTCATAAAGGAGTTACAAGTATAAAAAAAGAGCTAAACAAAGAAGCCGATATGAACGAAGTAAAAAAAATAATACTCAAAAACTTTGAAGCCGTGTTTGGCAATTGAGTAATTAATCTCTCTACTTTAGCAGAACCATTTTCCTGGTTTCTGTAAAAGTTGCAGCAGCATCTCCCTCATTAACAACTTCAAGTCTGTAATAATAAACTCCGCTGGGATAGTTGAATGCATCCCAGCTGACTTCGTATGTGCCGGGCTGCATTTGTTGATTCACCAATACCGCAGCTTCCCGGCCAAGAGCATCATATATTGAAACTAAGACGTCCCACCGGGACGTCTCTACAGAAGCGGGAATTTGAAATTTAATGTTAGTAATAGGATTGAACGGGTTGGGATAGTTTTGCCTCAGCCAAAACTCGCCGGGATTTAGCTGGTTATTCTGCACACCAATCACATTTTGATTGTACTTATATATCTTGCCTTGTTCACCAAAAGCAAAGCCAACCGTGGGCGAAAGGAATTTGATAGAATTAATGGGTATGTTTCCCGGTGTATTGATGCACTGCCACCCGGAACCCGGTTTCATGGAATCGAGGTTTACTGCAAGCGTGCCGGAAAAGCTAAGCGCAGCCCACACTTCCGAGGGTGTTCTGAAAGCAAATGATGTTGCGTTACCGAAACACCCGGTAGGTTCATAAATCCAGTTGCTGCCATAGTTGGATGACACTGCAAAAATACTGCCGAGGTCATAATCTCCTCCCATAACCGCTACCCTGCCGCCGCCGAGATCAACAATTTCATTCATTGGTTCCGCGGAAATGCACATAGAAAACCAGTTACTGCCTGCATCCGTAGTTTTAATAAATACTCCCTGCAGGTCAAGTACTCCGCCGCATACAAATCCGGTTGTTGAGTTTATGAACAGTATATCATGTTTTGGGAAGAGGTACAAACAACTTGTTGTATCAATGTATGTAGTCTTCCAGTTGAGGCCGCTGTTGGTAGTTCTGTAAATTTCTCCACTAAAGCCTGAAACAAATCCTGTGAGCTGGTCCTTAAAAAAGATCGTACTTAATATTATAGTAGTATCCGGGTAGTAAGTTTTGTTCCAGTTGATACCGGAATTGGTAGTATGAAGTATAAAAGTTTTGTAAGTAGAGT
Organism: Ignavibacteria bacterium; assembly: GCA_014879675.1. Taxonomy (GTDB): domain Bacteria; phylum Bacteroidota; class Ignavibacteria; order Tepidaquicellales; family OLB5; genus OLB5. Next base: position 5,748 of record JACSRQ010000065.1, on the reverse strand, counting down.
CTGCTGCAATTATCCACCCTGTATTCCGGGAAATGAAAGTAATATCTTTTAGCTCAGAGCTGAATATGCCTGTTTGCTGGATCTCCCAATTTACTCCTGAGTTAGTTGTCCTGATCACGATACCCGAATCACCAATAACCCAGCCATATTCAGAATCAAAAAAGAGGCTTTTAGTAAGCTCCTTTTGAGTTGGAGATGACTGATCCAGCCAGTATGTTTGGGAATATACATCAGACCATCCAGTCAGAAGTATAAGAAACAACAAAAATTTCCAAATTTTGTTTTTCATATGACAAAATAATAAGAAAATTGCTGATTCTTTGTACAAAAAGACTGCCACAATCGGATTACTCTCATATTAAGAATTTATGACATTTGTCGCTTTGACCTGACGTTAAAGACTAACAAAAAATACCCGATATAATAGAAAAAATATACTTGCATTTATGGAATTAAACCCTTAAAATGCACTCATAAATCACATAATTCACCAAATAAAATCATTTGGGTATAGTAAACTGTGCCCAGGAGGAAATGATGAAAATTAAGCTCACAATTTCAATCTTGTGTGCATTGTTAATTACAGGCAATGTATTCACACAGGACGCACCGGATTGGGTTTGGAAGACACCGATGTCTAAAGTGTATCCTACCGGCGAGTATTACAACTTGCCGCAGGCACAGGAACAGGTAAACTACCAGAATCCAAACACAGAAACAAGATACGTAAAGAACGGCAATGAAGTACTTGTACTTCCGCCGAACGTAAGGCCTTTCCCGCATACAGCTACACAGAGTGAAGTTGATGCAACCAATATGACCGGTAACGGTTCAATTGTATTTGCATCATGGAACTCATATGGTCCTTCATTTTATGGAACAGGCTTTGCTTATTCCAATAATGGCGGTACCACATGGACCGGTAACTTCCAGATGTACACACCGAACAGCGGTGACCCCGGCGCTATCGTTTGGCCGGCAGGAAGCACATGGGCAGGCAGATTAGGCCTTTCAAGTATCCAGGGTTTTGGTCATTCAACAAACGAAGGCGCAAATTGGGTATTCGACCAGAATTTCCCCGGCGCTTCAAGCTTTGACAAGAATTTTTCAGCAGTTGATGATGTAACAGGCAGCCCGTATTTCGGCAGAGCTTACACCATATGGACAAACTTCGGCGGTACATACACAAACTACATCGTCGGATCATACTCCACCAATGGCGGCGTAACATGGTCAACAGCAGCACCGGTTTCACAGGCACCAGCTTCAGGCCACCATCAGCAGGGCTGCGATATCAGGGTTGGTCCCGGCGGCGTTGTTTATGCTGTATGGGCTCATTGCACAACCAACGGACAGAACTCAACCGAAGATCATCTCGGTTTTGCTAAATCAACAGATGGCGGTGTAACATGGAGTGCACAGACGAACACTGCAGTAGATGTTAACGGTATCAGGAATGCAAACTTATTCAACGGTATCAGGGCTTCAGGTTTCCCGCGCTTAGCTATCGATAGATCAGGCGGAGCACGCAATGGATGGATATATGCTGTTCTTGCAGAAAAAACCGGCGGACCGCTTACATTAGACGTATCCGACGTTACAATCTGTATTTCATCTAATGGCGGAACAAGCTGGACACATTCAAAAGTCAACCAGGATCCAAGCAACGGCAGGTATAATTATATGCCGGCAGTCTGCGTTACACCTGATGGCGGCGTTAACGTTACTTATTATGACCAGAGAAATACAACAGGCTTTGTAACTGAATTCTGGATGTCACGTTCACTCAACGGCGGCACTACATGGACCGATGTTGCAGTAAGCGATCATACATTCACACCTGCTCCTATTTCAGGACTTGCAGGCGGTTACCAGGGTGACTATACCGGATGTACTTACTCCTCAGGATCAGGAAAAATATTCCCGTTCTGGGCAGATAACTCTTCAGGCACTTACCAGGTTTGGACAAGCGGTATCACATACGGTCCTCCCCCGGCAAATGACGTAGTAGTAGGTCCGTTCTTAAGCTTACCCGGCCAGTTTGTTGCAGGTTCACCTTATTCAATAAAGGGTAAAGTTACAAACGGCGGAACAAACGCACAGAGCAACTTACCTATAAGGTTCACCGTTAACGGCGGCGCGCCAACAACAAATACTATCACAAATCTTCCTTCAGGTGCTACAGATTCATCAGCTTTCAACTGGACACCTTCGACTTCAGGAAGTTATACATTAAAAATATTCAGCGGCGCTGCAGTTGATGAAAACAGGGCCAACGATACTATATCAACAACTGTTACGGTATTACCGGCAGGCACAGTTGTTGCGGGCACAACCATTTGCCGCAACGGATTGAACATTCTTATCCCGCAGACCGGAAGTGCACCAAGAGATTCTATAGTTGTAAACATTCCTAACACATTTGGTGTTGTTGATGTTAACGTAAGATTAGATACCATCGTTCATACATATGATGGCGATCTCAGCATTGCTTTGACCCATTTGGCAGGCAGTTCAACACTTGCAGGCCAGGTTGGAGCAGGCGGCGATAACTTCATTAACACAATACTCAATGATTCCGCTACTACACCGATCGGCTCAGGAGTTGCACCTTTCACAGGTTCATTCCAGCCTTCAAGCCCGCTCAGTGCATTTAACGGACTCGCAGTAAACGGTTCATGGAAGCTTGCAATCGATGATCTTGCATCAGGCGATTCAGGCATACTCAAAGCATGGTGTTTAGTTCTCCGTTACCAGACGATCGTAGGCGGAATTCAGACAATTGAAATTCCGAACTATTACTCACTGGCACAGAACTATCCCAATCCGTTCAACCCAACTACATCAATCAAATTCTCAGTGCCTACACCAGAAATGGTTACACTGAAGATCTTTGATGTACTTGGCAGAGAAGTTGCAGTACTTGTAAACGAGATGAAACAGCCCGGATTCCATACAGTGGATTTCGACGCTTCAAGCTTCGCAAGCGGTATTTACTTCTACCGTATTGATGCAGGACAGTTCACTTCAGTTAAGAGAATGGTTCTTGTAAAATAAACTTTTTGTAAAAGTTTCACAAAAAGGTCCTGGTGAAAACCAGGGCCTTTTTTTTTGCGCTAAATTAAATCCTGCAGTATCCCTATATAAATATATAACTTATCAAGTACTGTAATGTCACAGGTTTGCAAGAAATTTAATCTTGACATTCAAAATGAAAACATGCAAATTTGAGAAATAAGTAACTATTAGGGTTTCATTTTATTGTGTGTAGAATTCACGCAGGAGGAATAAGATGGAAGCCTTGTTCTGCGTTTGCCGAACGAGCAAAAGCAGTTAAACAAATTGGAGCCAGCTTTTCCGGAATTCTGATATTTACTGACATTAACATCCTTTACATTTATGAATCCGGACATGCTGCTGCTTATTTAGTTTTGTTTTTATTTCCAGAAAATAAACCAAGCAACAGGAGAAACGATCAATGAAAAACTTTTCCAGAATACTGTTACTATTTATATTGGCAGTATCCGCAAGCTTTATCGGGTGGAATAACTTTCAGACAGAAAGTAATTCAGCTAACGTAACCGACTATTATTACTACCAGGGTGCGAGATACTACCTGGTGCATAAGCCTGATATGATATATATCAAGCTGAAAAGTCCAATGGCTGAGAACGATTTCAATAACAACTTCAGTTCAATAGGCAAATGCGACCCTACAATTCAGAAATTTGTAAATAACGAAAAAGAACAGTTCATTAAGCTGAACTATACTGTTAACAATTCAGCTTTGAACAACATCATCACTCAACTAAGGAACAATCCGCTTGTTGAATATTCATCACCGGTATTCGGCTTGCGTGAAGGTATGGGCAATGTCAACACTTTGCAGGGATGTGAGAACAATATCTCAGCGCAGTTTAAACCACAGTATTCCAGGCAGCAGATCGAAGACTACCTGACAAGCAGGGGTATGAAGATCATCAAACAACTTGATGTAACCGGCGGACCGACTTTCCAGATCGAGATCCCGGCAACCGATAACACAAACTCAATGGATTACTCAAATGAAGTTTGGTCAAGCGGAATGGTCAACTATTCCGGTCCCGGCTTCTGCTACACTAATCTTATGCAGTACACCCCGAATGACCCGAACTTTCCCACACAGTGGTCAGCAATAAACACCGGCACAAATATTCCTGTAACAGGTACAGGAACTGCCGATTGTGATATGGGACTTGATTCTGCATGGAATCAAACCTTAGGTATCGCACAGTGCAGGGTACAGATAGTTGATTCAGGTATAGATACAACACACCCTGATCTTTCGGCAAATGTAGTTCATGGATACAATTTCAACTATTATTCCAACACCTACGGCGGATATGATGATTACGGTCATGGCGCTTCAACATCCGGTATAGTTGCTGCAGTTGGCAATAACGGCATCGGTATTTCAGGTGTTGCACCTGGTTCAAAAGTATATTCCGCTAAAATATTCAATTCAGGCGGCTCAACAACAACAACAGCTATACAGAACGCATTGATAGGCGCAAGAACTTTCGGCAATGCATGGATCTCAAGCAATTCATGGGGCGGCGGTTCCCCGGATCCGACCTCGAACAACGCCATAACTGACGGCGTAAATCTTGGCAGAAACGGAAAAGGAATAGTTTGGGTTTTCGCAACAGGTAACGGAAACAGCGTTTTAAGCTGGCCTTCAACATTACCTGAAGTTATTTCAGTTGGCGGAGTAAGCCCCTGTAACCAGAGGAAATCACCTTCAAGCTGCGACCTCGAGAACTGGTGGGGCGCAAACTACGGCACCGGACTTGATATCGTTGCTCCATGCGTAAAGATATGGGCAACTGTTCAGGGCGGCGGTTACACAAATTCATTCAACGGAACATCCAGCGCAACTCCAAACACTTCAGGTGTGTGTGCTTTAATGCTTTCTAAGGATTCAACTCAGAGATGGGATACAGTTAGAGCAAGGATAAACAGGACTGCAAAGAAATACGGTTCTTACTCATATACATCAGCAGGCCCGCTCAGTAATCTTGGAAATACATGGAACAATGAAATGGGTTACGGAATTGTGGATGCCAACCTGGCATTGCTTTCAGTCGGCCCGCCGGCAGCAAATGATGTAGCAGCAGGTCCTTTCCTCAGTTTCCCCTCATCATTCACTGTGAATACTGCGTATAACATCCGCTCAAGGATATCAAACATCGGTACTAGCGCCCAAACAAATGTTCCGGTTAAGTTCTTTGTTAACGGGACTGTAACAGGCTCAACTGTCACAATAGCAAACCTGCCTTCAGGCGGAAACGACTCAGCAACATGGTCATGGACACCCACGGTTGTTGGAAGTTATACTTTAAAGATCGCAAGCGCTCTGGCTGTTGATAACAACAGGGCTAACGATACGGTAAGCGCAACTATCAATGTGCTTCCTGCCGGTATTGTTAACCAGGGAACGACGATCTGCAGGAACGGCTTGAATATTCTAATCCCTGCACTCGGATCTGCTCCCAGAGACTCGATAGTCGTGAACATTCCTAATTCATATAATGTAATTGATGTAAATGTGAGAATAGATACCGTTGTTCATACTTATGACGGAGATCTCAGCTTTGCACTTACACATCTTGCGGGTAACGTTACTATAATTAACCAGGTTGGTGCCGGCGGAGATAACTTCATTAACACAATACTCAATGATTCCGCTACTACACCGATCGGCTCAGG
>JACSRQ010000136.1 GCA_014879675.1 Ignavibacteria bacterium | reverse complement strand
TCTCCCAAACTGCTGATGCAGTCAAGAGGGAGAGGGGAGAAAAAACTCAAACATTTCTCACTTCACCCTCTCCTGTCAGGAGAGGGGGCTAGGGGGTGAGGTCAAGTATATTAAAATTTTCGGTCAAGAACTACTTCGAACATAGTTTTTGGGATATTTTCTTATTTACTGTCGTGTACTAAGCGGTAAAGATAGAATTTCCTTTTAGACTAATTTCATAAAAGATATAATCATATATTTGCCCATATGCGTATTGGACTAGGTTACGACGTACACAAGCTGGTAAAAGGCCGCAAGCTGATACTTGGCGGGGTTACTATTCCCCACACAAAGGGCTTGCTAGGACACTCGGATGCAGATGTTTTGCTGCATGCATTATGTGATTCAATTCTCGGGGCAGCCGGCTTGAAGGATATTGGGTTTTATTTCTCCAATAAAGATGCAAGGTGGAAGAATATTTCCAGCATACTGCTATTGAAAGAGTGCGCGGCAATGATAGCTAAAAAAAAGCTTAAAGTAGGTAATGTTGATATCACTGTAATATTGGAAGAGCCTAAGATAAGTCCATACATAGACCAAATGAAGGATAACATTTCGAAAGCCCTTAAAATAAAAACATCACAGATAGCGATCAAATCCACAACTTCAGAAGGCCTTGGTTTTGTGGGGCAGAAAAAGGGATGTTCGGCATACGCAATATGCCTGTTAAAATGAGGGAAACATACTGATGAACTTTCTGCCGAAAAATGAAAACCTGAGAGCCCTGTTACTCTGCCTCATTAGCGGTGTTCTTCTGGGAGTGTCATTCCCCCCGTTTAAAACCTGGTTCTTTGTTTACTTCGGGCTGGCTATCCTGCTTTATATCACATTAAACGCCACAAGGTTCAGACAGGCATTTGCGCGCACTTATGTAGTTATGCTGATATTCAACGAGATCACTCTTTATTGGATATCCGGCTGGCACAGCAATGATACTTTCCTGAAGATCGGCGGAGTAGCTACTGTGTTTGTACACTCGCTCTTTATGCTGATTCCCCTGTTAATAACATACGGTGTATCGCGCATTAAAAAAGAACTTGCACTGGCACTGTTTCCTTTCATATGGGTAGGATACGAGTTTTTTGATAATGAATGGCAGTTTGCATTTCCCTGGCTTGAGCTTGGCAACACCGAAACATATAATCTGAACCGCATTCAGTATATAGAGTTTACCGGGATACATGGCACCACATTTCTTATTTGTGCTGTAACAGTACTTCTTTATCTGCTCATCTCGAATATCTACAAAAAGAAATGGAAGCTCTCTTCGCCGGCATCAATTGCTTTATATTTTTCAATATTAGCAATTCTGCTATTCCCCAATTTCTATTCATCTTCAAGGCTTTCTAATCCTGATAACGTGAAGTACTTTAATCTTTCCGATTCAAACAAGGTTGTAAACACGGCTATAGTGCAGACAAATGTCGATGCTTTCAAGAAATGGGATCTAAAAGCACAAGACAAGGTAGTAGATACTTATGTTGAATGGCTGCATAATGGACTGAAATTCGGGCCCGATATGCTTGTGCTTCATGAAACAGCAACACCCTTTTATTTTCTCGAGGATGTAAATCTGCTTAAGTCGAAAAGATTTTTCGATCTTGTTGATTCAAGCAAAACATTTCTTACAATGGGGATACCGCATAAGTATTATTACCCCGATACTATTCCCGCTCCGCCTGACCACAGGACGAGCGAACCCTCCAAGCGTAAGTTTGATGTATTTAATTCAGCCATACTAATAGAGCCGGGCAAATTTCACAAAGATCTGACAATTCACAAAAAGGTTAAGCTTGTTCCGTTCAGCGAGCGCATGCCTTACCAGGAGAAGGTACCGTTTGCTAAAAAATGGTTTACATGGGGAGTCGGAATTAGCGGTTGGCAATTAGGCAATGATACAAATGTTTTCGTATTAAAGGATAAGGAAAAGAATATTGATACTAAATTCGCCACTTTGATATGTTACGAATCAGTGTTCAGTGATTTTGTTACACAGTTCACCAAACGCGGCGCAGAGTATTTTATTATTGTTACGAATGACGGCTGGTGGGGAAATACTTCCGGACCGTACCAGCATAACCAATACGCAGTGCTGAGAGCAATTGAAAACCGGAAATGGATAGTTAGGTGCGCACAAACGGGGGTATCCTGTTTTATCGATCCGCTTGGAAGCATGTATGATGAAATTCCATACTGGTCAACGGGTGTTGTACACAGGAATATAGTGGGAAACACAGAGAAAACATTCTTCTCCGAAAATGGGGATATTATTGGCAGGGTTGGATATTATATTGCTGCGTTAAGCCTTTTGGGCTCAATAGTTGGTTATGTGTACAGAAGGAAACTTAAGAGCAAAGCCTGAAGCCTGTTCTTTTCCTTATTCCTTAACTCTTCTGCTTTTGATTTAGCTTCTTCAATTGTTGCAAACTCACCAAATCTTGCCCTGTACCATGTACCTTTTGAACCAAGATCAACTTTAATAACATTGCCTTTTAAACCGGGGATCAATGCAGCAACTGCGCTTATCCTCTTATTTGCTTTTGCGTCAGAATCCCATGCGGATTCCTGTATAGTAAACTTACCGTTATCAAGCTGAACATAAATTACCCTGTTATAATCATCCATCCAGCCCATTGAGCTTTTTGTAACACCCGGAACATTGTTCTGAGTTGTAGGCGGAGCTTCCTGTTTCGGCTGTTCCTGTTTGGGAGCCTCCTGTTTCGGGGGATCCTGTTTAGGTGCTTCCTGCTTCGGAGATTCCTGTTTTGGCTGTTCCTGCACAGGCGTGGTGTTTTGCTGGGCAGTTTCCTGCTTCGGCGGTTCAGTTGTACTCTGCTGAGTTGACTGATTATTGCTTTCGAGGGAATTTACTGAAGCCTGGTTGTTTGAGCTTTGAGTATTCTGTTCAACAGGCGCCTGCTCGTTACTGCTGGTTTCCTGCTGAACTTCTTCGGTATTCTGCTCTGAATCCTTTGGTGTGAAGAAGTATTTGTATATGAATGGTGAAAATATCAACAGTATAAGTACTATTGAAAAGAACATTATGAAAGTTGTAACGTATATCCTTAACTTGGATTTATATTCAGCTTCTTTAGTAGCCTGGTAAAGCAGCTCATATTCATAAGACATGGTCTGGGTATCGGAAGTATTTGGTTCACTATCCTTATACCAAATGTAGTATGAATTATCCTGCAGCCTGTGCTCGAAATCATTGCCATTGCCGTTTCCGTTACCGTTTCCATTGCCATTTGTAAACGGCAGCGGATTTACACTTGTCTGGTAACTGTGTGTTTTATTATCACCCGTGATCTGGTTGTGCAGTTCAACTGCAGTTGGGGGAATTACGGTCTCAACCGGAGGAATAATGTTTTCTACCGGTGGAACAACCGGAGGTACTATGGGCGGGATAACGGATTCTACTGTATGAACAGTTTTATCAACATGTTTTATATTAGTCTGTCCGGCTGCCTCATTTACAAATTTCTCTTCAGTAATTGAAGTTGTTTCAACAGTTTTCTGGTTATTAACTTCTGTGAAGAAATCTGAAAACGAACGTTCTTTAACTTCTTCTACTTCTTCGGTCTTTTCGTTCAGTTCCTGCTTAATTTCTTCAGTTTTTTCCTCTATTTTCTCGATTACTTTTTCCTTAATCTCTTCGGCCTTTTCAGTATTTTCTGAAACAATGCTGCCGGCAGGAATGATTGGTGTATTCAAAGTAGTTTTGAAGCTATCATCGATCCTGGTTTGCTCATTTTTCAGCTCAACCTGCGGCGAAGTGATCTTATGAAGGATCTCATCGCGTTTTTTCTTTATTTCTTCTTCAACAGAAAGCTTATCTTTTTCTGTTGACATTTCTTCCGCATTATGATCGAAGCTCTGGTCAAAATCATTTTTGTTTTCACTGCTTCCGGTTGAGGTGAAAGTAGTAACTGTGGTTTTTTCTATGAACTGCTCAACAGGTTTTTCCGGTACCTGCTGAACCGGTGTAGGCTGAAGCGGTGGCTGCTCGAAAACTTCAGGTTGTTCTATTATCTGATTTTGTACTTCCTCAGTCTTTTGAGGCTCAAAATTTCTGCTCTCTTCAAATGATCTCTGGTTGATCTCTTCTTCCAGTGAAAGCGTTGGAAGGAACTCCACAGTTTTTTTGTTAGAGCTATCGCTGTTGTTATACTTTATGATAAACTCTCCAAAGTTAGTAACATCGGCAATGTTGTCTTCCTTAACGCCCTGTATAATACCTGCAAAGATATCGTCATATATCTTTTCGGCTTCAAAGTGAGTTAACTTGAAGTACTTGCTGATCTTTTCTATTATTTCCTGTTTTATCATAACCCT
>JACSRQ010000032.1 GCA_014879675.1 Ignavibacteria bacterium | reverse complement strand
AATTTTTTGCTCAAAAAATAATAAATACTATCAGATATTCTTAAGCCGGAATTATCATACTTTGGAATGCGGATAGACGAATCGTTTGGCGAATGCGTTACTTCTTGTTCTACCAGGCCGTTTCTGTTTATTGCTGTTACTATCCTGGCATACTCGCTTTGGTAAACAACTGTTTGTACGTTATTTAATCTATAAAGACTGTCTTTTGGCTGCGCCACAGAACATATGGTGCAGGAAAAAACAAACAAAAATATCAGTGTCAATAAAAGGTATTTCATTTTTTTACTTATGCAAATCGGTTATTTACCCCGCCGGCAAAAAATTTATCGGCGGTCATATTTAAGTTTGTTTGAATATTTATTCTTCAGGATTAAGGAATTACATAAAAGCGCCTGAAAGAACTGGTCAGATTATTACGCGTTGTGGTAATAGTAGCTTCAACTGTTGTGCCCGAAGATGGAAGTGTTCCCTGCCAATCAACCGTTAATGTATATGAACCTGCCAGCTGGCTGCTGATGGTAGTATAAATACTGTTGAGGTTCGAGCAGCTATCCGGGTGAGAATAAAAATAGAACGCGCCGGAAGTATCGGCTATGTTTTTCAGGTCAATTGCGCCGTTGGAACCGGGATTATCAAGTAATCCGATTGCATAAACCGGAATACCATTTGAAATAGCGTAGCTGATCATCTGGTCTCTTGTTACCGTAGAGTTGTTCTCTTCGCCATCGGTGAAAGCGATGACGCTCCTGACATACTGCGAACTTGACTGCGAGATCGCATCGCCGGTTGCCTGGTAAATTGCCTGATACAGTGAAGTGGAGCCACCGGTACCGGGCCATGAAGCTAAGATCGAGTTGTTCAGCAGGCCCTTATCGCCTGTAAATGCCTGCACAACTGTAACATCTGAAGCAAATTTCACTATTTCTGAAATATCGGTGGTTTTCATCATATTTACATAAGTTGTGCATGCAGTTTCCATACAAGTTATCTGCTGTGAACCCATACTGCCGCTGTAATCCATTGTCATAGCGCTCGCTACATTGATCTTACCGCCGTTGGAAGAAAGATCTGCGCTGCCATTCGAGGATGAGCCGCCGCTATTCCACCGCAGCACCGCAGTTATGTTGCCGCCGTTAAGCCCGCTAACGGGGTTGTTGTTCTGATCTGTAACAAACATAGTGCCTTTGATCTGCGATAGGCTTGTTGCGGTGAATGTACCGTTGGTTTGTATCTGTGTTACCGGGTCCTGCGGGGCAGTAATGTCATCATTCTGGCAACTGGCAAACAGGGCCGCGGCGAAAAGAACGGTAAAAGCGATAAGTTTTGTTTTCATTTGGATTAATTGTTATTGGTTTATTGGATATGTGACTAAAGAATTCAAATCTTCTACCATCTGTCTTTCTCCATTTCACTTTTGTTAAAAAAGCATGTAATGATCCACATGCCCTGTCTTGACCCGGAGGAATAATTAATTCTAATCCAAACAGTTCTCTTTCCCGGAAACTTAACTTCATAATCTGCGTATGCTTCTCCCCCCATGCATTCTTTTTTTGCCAGTAATGTAGAGTTAAGATTCCGGTTTGGAAAGGCGTATTCAAGATTGAGTGAAGATTCACAATCAACATCTCCGCCACCGATACCGTGACTAAAGTATCCAAAGCTTGCAGAAAATGAGTCAAAACCATTGCTCGTTTTGCTGCCATCTATTGAAAAATTCCAGTCGCCTTCGGCCTCTGTTTTTTTGCCATTAATCAAAACCTTCACAACGCCTAATTTATAACAAAAATCCTGGTTACACTGTTTTTCTTGCCAGTTAATTGCCGGTACTAAATCACCTTTACTCCAGTCAAATTCGTCAGGGGTTTCATTCTCAGCAGGCATTAGGATTTCCATCAAGTCAAACAATTCTATGGATTCTCCCTTTCGATACTGCTTAATTTCCTCAGGCGAATACGGATCATTTGATTTCATTTCTGTCTGATCCGGGTCGGAGCTTTCTTCTTCCTTTTTCTTCCCGTCATCCACCGCATATTCGCTTTTTGTTACAGGGTGAACAACTACGAGATTTGAATAGTTATGATACTTCATGTTATCGCTAAGTTTTTTGCGGCATTTTACCTGTGCTTTCTTCCATCCGTCTTTAAGTCCCGGCGCTTCGCTGCGGGGTACTTTTATCTTGCCTGTTACATTCTTTACTGTTACGGTGAATGTTTCGTTATCCGCATCATACTTGCTTAAATTATCTATCTTCAGTACGGTATCGCGTTCGGATTCAGCAATTTTTCTTTCCTTTTCTTCCTGTTCCTTTGTTTTAAGCTCTTCCACCTCCTGCTGTTTCACAAACTGCTGTGCCTCCAGTTTTTCACGGTATTTGTCTTCTATTTCCTGTTTTTTCATCCTTCCGATCTCAAGCCTGCCGTTATATTCTTCGGTTGTTTCAAACTCGCCTTTAGGCATGAAGTACTCAATGTTAACAGCGTTTATTTCTGTGGCTTTCTCTTCCTGAATCGCAGCATTTATTCCTATTTTCGCGTCAAACTCGGCCGTGAAAAGCTTAAGCTCGGGCAGAAATGATTCTGTGCTCCACAGTTTTATTTTTTCATCCTTGCCTCCGCTTGCTATGTAACGGCCGTCGGGAGAGAATATTACCGTTATCACATCACCCTGGTGACCTTTGAGTGTTTTGATGTGTTTTCCTTTTGATACATCCCATACTTTTACGGTTTCATCATCACTTGCGCTTGCGGCAAATTTGCTGTCAGGCGAAAACACTGCGTCGTTAACATCATTATCATGGCCATTCAGGGTTTTAATTGATTTGCCTGTTGTTATATTCCACACTTTAACTTCTTCATCCATGCTTGCGCTGATGAGGTAATTGCCATCTGCCGAGAACTCGAGCCCATAAACATTTTTATCGTGCCCGGTGAAATTTCTTCTGAAGTCATTAGTGATGAATGAATAGATATTGATTTGTCCATTGGGCAGCCCGGTGGCAAGGAATTTTGAATCACGTGTGAATGTGCTCATGAAGTAATTTGTCCTGTATGATTCCATAACATTATCACCGAAGAGCTTAAGCAAAGCCTTGCGGTCTTCTTCTAATACCTTGAGTGTTTTTATCAGCCTGTAAGAAGAGCCATCGTATATATCCACTAGAAAATGATATTTCTGGAATTCATATTTCTGGCCGTCTTTGTAATAATAGTGATCGGTTTTATAAAATGAATTTACCGCAAGAAATTTCCCGTCAGGTGAAAACGATATGTTATAAGTATTAGGTTTGTTTTCGAGGCGCGCAGAAACCGAACCTGTTTCCATATCGGTAATGAATGCTCCGCCAATTGTTGTTACACCGTAAACACTGCTCGTACCGGAGTGATTTACGGAAGTGACATTCTCGCCAAAAGTAACTGTATTAATAAGGTCGCCTGTTTCTGCACTCCAGACCCTTACTGTTCCATCAGAGCTTCCGCTAAGGAGCTTTTTCGCATCCGGCGAAAATGCGATGCAGTTTATATTACCTGAATGACCCGACAGGGTCTTTACGTCCTGGGTGTATATTCTGCCGGATAGAACAAGAAAAACAACAAGTCCCAGAATAGTTTTGTAGAATTCATATTTCATTTTCTGCCTCCTGAAAATGTTAGTTGAATTTTCCCCACGCAAAAAGGGATACCCCATAGTTCACCTATGAGAGTATCCCTCTATCTAACGCGCTGGTGCAAATATATAGGTTTTGATTTTTCATTGCAACTTTTAATTTTTAGCAACGTTAGTTTCGGATGCGTAAATTAGCGCACCGGATTCGTTGTCATACGCCTCAAGTACGCAGGTATAGGTTTTTGTATCAGCAGCGCCCGTTTTAAACATTACGCCATGCTGCCCGGCAGAGATCGTTCCATCTACCAGCATTTTCTTTTCGCCTGAAGCCGGGTCAACAACATAAATGACCGTATAGCAATCGTTTTGCAGTTTGAATTTGATATTAATGCATTCTGATGAGCTTTCCAAAGCAGCCTGGTAGAGTGAATAATCCAGATTACCAGGGGTGCTTTGCGTAAAATCTGACGCATTTGCAGCAAATATATTTGCGAAAAATACTGTTGCTGCGATCGTTTTTGCCATTTTTGAGTTTTTCATTTTTTGTTCTGTTTTCAGTTTATTAAATTTATTATTATCTTGCATTACCAAAACTGTTACAAAGATATATCCCGGAATCAAGCTGTACAAAGAGAAATAAAGAAGGGTTTCACAGCCTGCAACACACTTTGCAGGACAGATAATTGTTGATTTTCCTCAGAAATCAAGGTTTTTGTTAACTTAACTTTCATCTTGCAGAAATGTTAAAAAGTACTGTCATATCCATTTTAAGATCATTTACAAAGGAAGAAATCATCAAATTTGATGAT
>JACSRQ010000078.1 GCA_014879675.1 Ignavibacteria bacterium | reverse complement strand
TATGCTTTTACGCGGTGTTGATAAAAAAGACATCGAAAGAGGTATGGTTATTGCTAAGCCGGGTTCAATCACCCCGCACAAATCATTCAACTGCCAGATCTACGTTCTTTCAAAGGAAGAAGGCGGCCGTCATACACCGTTCTTCGGTAACTACAGGCCTCAGTTCTATTTCAGAACAACCGACGTTACCGGTATTATGAACCTGCCGGAAGGCGTTCAGATGGTTATGCCGGGCGATAACGTTGATAATTTGGTTGTTGATCTTATCACCCCGATCGCGATGGAAGAAGGATTAAGATTCGCTATTCGTGAAGGCGGAAGAACAGTTGGCGCCGGTGTTGTAACTAAAATAATTGAATAATATTAAAGGTCATAATTAAGGCAGGTAAAGAATAACTTGGCTACACAGAAAATCAGGATAAAATTAAAGTCGTACGACCACAGGCTTATCGATAAGTGGACTGACAGGATAATTAAGACTATTAAATCTACCGGCGGAGTGGTATCGGGTCCGATACCACTTCCAACCCGGAAGGCTGTTTATACTGTCTTAAGGTCACCCCATGTCGATAAGAAGTCAAGGGAACAGTTCGAGATCAGGTCGCACAAAAGAGTGATCGATATTCTGAACTCTAACAAAAAAACAGTTGATGCGCTCACAAAGTTAGACCCACCGGGCGGCGTTTACATTGAAATCAAAACATAAGCGAAAGATATAAGGAAAAGTAATGAAAGGCTTAATAGGAAGAAAACTTGGAATGACCTCGGTTTTCACCGAGGACGGTGCAAGTGTACCCTGTACATTAATTGAGGCGGGCCCGTGTTACGTTACAGCCGTTAAAACAAAAGATAGCGACGGCTATAATGCATTGCAGCTCGGTTTCACTGAAAGGAAGGAAAAGCGTTTAGCTCGTCCTACCGTACAGAATTTCAAGAAGAAAAATCTGCCAATTCTCAGGTTTCTTAAAGAAGTAAGAGATTATGAAAATGCTGAAGGATACAAAGTTGGTGATGTAATAAACGCCGACCTCTTCAAGGCAGGAGATACCGTAAAGGTTACCGGCAAAAGTAAAGGAAAAGGCTTCCAGGGTGTTGTTAAAAGGCACGGATTTGGCGGCGGTTCAGTTACTCACGGTCAGAGCGACAGGCTTAGAGCTCCCGGTTCTATCGGAGCGAGCTCCTATCCTTCTAGGGTATTCAAAGGTCAAAGAATGGCCGGTCGTACAGGCGGAGACCAGATAAGTGTCCGCAATCTAACAATAGTTAAAGTTATTCCTGAATCTAACCTGCTGTTAGTAAAAGGAGCCGTACCAGGAGCAATTTCCGGTATCGTAGAAATTTACAAGGTGAACTAAAGATGCAATTAAGCGTATATAAAATAGACGGAACCGAATCACAGGAAAAAATTGATCTTCCTTCAAATATTTTTGAGGTTGAACCGAACCATCATCTTATTTACCAGGCTGTAAGAACCTATCTCTCTAACCAGAGGCAGGGTACTCACAAGGCCAAAGAAAGAAGTGAAGTTAGAGGCGGCGGTAAAAAGCCATGGAAGCAAAAGGGCAGAGGAACAGCCAGGGCCGGTACAACAAGGTCACCCATTTGGGTTGGCGGCGGTACGGTTCACGGGCCAAGGCCTCATACCTACAAGCTCTCTATGACCAAAAAGTCGGCTCAGCTTGCAAGGAAAAGCGCACTCAGCCTGAAGGCTAAAAACGGCGAGATCATGGTTGTAGAAGATATTAATTTCGAGAAACCTAAGACGAAAGATTTCAGTTCTATATTAAGGAACCTGAAAGCTGATGGCAAAAAGGTACTTATGCTTACGGTTGAGAACAATGAAAATGTGTATAAGTCCGGCAGGAACATTAACAAAGTAAATGTGCTGAATGCTAAAAGCGCAGCAACATATGACCTGGTTAACAACCAGCTTATTCTTATACAGAGAAGTGCAGTAGATGAGCTCTGCAAGCCTTTTTTGAAATAAACTTTTAGAAGAAAGCACAATTTAAGATCATGGCAAGAAGTATTTTAGTAAAACCCGTCATAACCGAAAAAATGACGTTACTCCAGGAGCAGAAGAACCAGTATGCTTTTGAAGTAGACATAAATTCAACCAAGGTTGATATCAAAAATGCGGTACAGAAGAAATTCAACGTAAAAGTTGAAAGCATCCGTACCGTCACATCTAAAGGCAAACGCAAGAGTCAGTTCACAAAAAGAGGCAGATATGAAGGCTTCAGGCCCAGCAGGAAAAGAGCTATAGTTACCCTGGCTAAGGATAATAAAATAGATCTTTTTGAAACATCGGCGTAAACCAGAGGGTTTATACTGCTAGGTACTCATTCCAAACTTTTCAATAATTTTAACATATCTAACTGCCTATGAAAATTGGTAAACAATTTACAAATAGGGAATCACAATCGATCGACAAGTATCTTCAGGAGATCGGTAAAGTGGAACTGCTTGACGTCGAAGAGGAAATAGATCTTGCGAAAAAGATCAAATACGGCGACGATAAAGAGAAGCAGAAGGCCCTTGAAAAACTGACGAAGGCTAATCTGAGGTTTGTTGTAAGTGTTGCCAAACAGTACCAGAACCAGGGGCTTTCTCTCGGTGATCTTATCAACGAAGGAAATCTTGGTCTGATCAAGGCTGCTAAAAGATTTGACGAAACCAGGGGTTTTAAGTTCATCTCGTATGCAGTTTGGTGGATCAGGCAGTCAATTCTCCAGGCACTGGCCGAGCAGTCACGAATCGTTAGGCTTCCGCTTAACAGGGTTGGTGCACTGAATAAGATCGGTAAAGCTTACAGTACCCTTGAACAGGAATTTGAAAGGGAACCAAGCGCGGACGAACTGGCAGAACAGCTTGATATGTCTTTATACGAAGTTTCTGATACACTCAAAATATCAGGCAGGCATTTATCAATAGATGCTCCTTTTGTACATGGTGAAGATAGCAGGCTTGTTGATATAATGCCGAACCAGAACCAGCCTTTGCCTGATCATTCGCTAATTAATGAATCCCTTAAGATTGAAATACAACGCGCTCTTAATACACTCAGCTCAAGAGAAAGAGATGTTTTGAAGCTTTATTACGGCCTTGACCAGGAAAACCCGCTTACACTTGAAGAGATCGGCGAGAAGTTCAAACTGACCCGTGAACGTGTAAGGCAGATAAAGGAAAAAGCCATCAGGAGACTCAAACACGCGTCTAAAAGCAAACAATTAAAGACCTATTTAGGATAAATCAAAAGTTTAACGCGCCGGTATGAAAGTGCCGGCGCTATTTTTTTAATTGTTATTCCTACCTAATCAAATTAAAAGTTACATGAAATTCAAAACAATTTTTCCGGCCCTCATAGCCCTGATAGCAATTTTAGCATTTAATGCCGGCTGCGGCAAAAAAAGCGGCAGCGAAAATATGGTAGAGCTTAAAGGCGGAATAAAAGGCGGCGGCGTATTTGTTTCCAATGAAACAGAGAACATCAGAAGTCTTGACCCTGTTGGCATTAATGATGTTGTATCGCACCATGTGGCGCACCAGATGTATGACCTGTTGATCGATCTTGATACAAATCTGCAGCTTGTGCCAATGCTTGCTAAAAAATGGGAAATTAGTCCGGACGGGCTGACTTATACATTTCATCTCAGGAATGACGTTACTTTTCACGATAACGCATGTTTCCCCGGCGGCAAAGGCAGAAAGATGGTTGCTGAAGATGTAAGGTATTCACTCAACCGTGTGCTTGATCCGCGGACAGGTAGCCTTGGATTTGATTTTTACAAGAACTACGTTGTTGGCGCAAAGGAATTTAATGAGGAAATTACAAAAGCGACATCTGAGAACCGTGAACCAAAGATAAAAGATGCATCCGGTTATAAAGTGATAGATGATACAACATTCCAAATAATGCTTACTAAGCCATTCGCACCTTTTATTTATTACACCTGCCTTGGTTTTGCTTATGTTATCCCTAAAGAGGCTGTAGATAAATACGGGAAAGATTTTTTCCAGAACCCTGTTGGTACAGGCCCTTTCGTGTTTGAAAAGTGGACTCCGGACTTAGAAATAAATATGAAGAAAAATCCCAATTACTGGGATAGAGATGCCGCAGGGAATCAAATCCCATACCTCGATGGTGTAAAATTCCGCTTTATTAAAGATCTTTCACAGCAGCTACTTGAATTTAAGAACGGAAATATTGACGATTCATACAGAATACCGAACGAGCTCTTCAAAACCATAGTAAATGAAGATAAAACATTAACACCGGAATATTCAAAATTCATAGTCCAGAGAAAAACATCTTTATCTACCCAGTACTATGGCTACCTTGTTACCAGCAAAGTATTCGAAGACCCAAGAGTGAGACAGGCTTTCAATTATGCAATTGATAGAGAAAAGATACTGAAGTATGTATTACAGGGTTCAGCTACCGATCCGGCAATTTACGGTATGGTACCACCCGTAATGCCCAATTATAATGCGAAGAAGATCAAAGGGTATTCATTTGATCTGCCAAAAGCGAAAGAGCTGATGAGCCAGGCAGGATATCCGGATGGCAAGGGATTCCCCGTAGTAACGCTCAATATCAATGAAGGCGGCGGAAGAAATACACAGATAGCCGAAGCAATACAGGACATGCTCAGAGAAATAGGTGTTACCGTGAAGCTTCAGCTATTACAGTTTGCTCAGCACCTTGATAACATCGATGCCGGCAGAAGTGATTTCTACAGGCTGGGATGGAATGCCGATTACCCTGATCCGGAAACATTCCTGAATCTGTTTTACGGAAAGAATGTACCGGCTAATCCAAAAGACGTAAGCCCCATTAATAGTTTCAGATATAAGAATGCAAAGTTTGATGAGCTTTTTGAGAAAGCAATAGCGACAACTGACATTGCAGAAAGAAACAGGCTGTACGAAGAAGCAGAGCAGATCGCAGTGAACGATGCTGTAGTGCTTTTTATATATTATGATGAAGACTGGCGTTTGGTTCAGCCATATGTCAGAGGATACGCACTCGACCCCATGCATAGAGTAAATATGCGTTTTACCTGGCTGGATAAATAGTTTTATTATTCTGGAATTATTTTTGTAACTTAATTGTTTTATAACATATACTTAACCGTAGTATTTTGGGTTTTAATAAAGCCAAAATATGATTATATTTACTAAATTAATATTCTTAGAAAGGATAAAATATTTGATTAAAAAATTCGTAGTCCTCGGCATGCTTGTTCTGCCGATCTTTATAGCCGGCATAACAGGCTGTTCAGCTTCAAACAGTGATGAAGAATACAGTGTAAAAACAAACAAAAAAACCCAAAAAACAGAACAGGTTGCCAGTCTAACTGGTATTCAGAAAAAAAGCTTGATAGAGCAGTCCAATTTAGAGACGCTCACAAACATTGTTTCCGAATATTCCAACACCTCTGTTGATAGGGACGCTGTAATGATCAATATCATTGAGCTGATCAACACTCCATATCTTTGGGGCGGAACAACTACTAACGGAATCGACTGCTCGGCATTTTGCCAGAGAGTAATGAAATATGCTTTAGGTATCGATATTCCCCGTACATCAATAATGCAATCATCTGTTGGAGATCCCGTTGACAGGGAAAACCTCCAGTTTGGAGACCTGGTATTTTTTAATACCATGGGAAGCAGGATCTCGCATGTTGGTATTTATCTTGGGGAAAGCGTGTTTGCCCATTCATCTTCAAGTGGCGGTGTTAAAACAAACTCGCTCAATGAAGATTACTATAACGCAAAATATGTAACAGCCAGACGCGTTATAAAGTAATTAATGGCGAATTATATTATCAGAAAGTTACTGTATTCTATCCTGGTTCTTATCGGGGTAATTACAGTAACTTTTTCTTTAATGTATGTTATTCCCGGCGATCCTGCCAGGCTTATGTTAGGCCAGCGCGCAGATATTGCATCGATCGATGCAGTTAGAAAACAGCTTGGACTTGATGACCCTTTGTATGTCCAATACGGCAGGTTCATGGTTAAAGCGGTGCAGGGTGATCTTGGTCGTTCATACTCATCGAACCGGGATGTACTAAAAACAATATTGGAAACTTTTCCTGCTACTGCACTTCTTGCTGTTAGTGCCCTCATTATATCTTCTTTAATCGGCATTCTGATCGGAGTGATATCATCTGTGAAGCCTTATACATGGACCGATAATCTTTCTATGCTGCTTGCTTTGTTTGGTATTTCTTTCCCACCGTTTGCTTTAGGACTTATAATGGCGCTGGTTTTTGGTGCATGGCTTAAGTGGTTTCCTATTTCGGGATATGTTAATAACGGAATGATCTACCTGGTTCTGCCAATGCTTACACTTGCTTTGAGGCCGCTTTCGATCATCGCGCGGCTGACAAGATCGAGCATGCTTGATGTTCTAGGGCAGGATTACGTGAGGACCGCGCGTGCAAAAGGTGTCAGCGAATGGAAGGTTATTATCAAACATGCATTACGCAATGCAATGAACCCGGTTCTAACGACCATCAGCGCATGGCTTGCAGCCTTGCTTGGCGGTACATTCTTTATTGAGTACATCTTTAACTGGCCCGGTATCGGATTATTAGCCATAAACTCAATATTATCACTCGATTTTCCTATGATACAGGGAACTGTATTGTTTACCGCAGTGATTTTCATTATTGTTAACATGATAGTTGATATCATGTACGCATTTCTGGATCCGAAAGTAAAATTATCTTAAAATAATCTAATAAACAAAATTAATGAAAACTTTATCCATTCTTTTCATGACCCTCTTGCTGCAGATACCACTGTTCGCAGGACAGCAGCGCACTTATGACTTGTTCAAAGTCAATGAGAGCAAATCTCAGATCAAATCAGCGGAGCTTAAAAGTACTGTGGAAGGTTTAAAAGTAGTTGATGTGGATATGAATGCTGTCAAAAGCATTATCGCGAACAATGATGAGTTTATCTCTATTCAATTACCTTTTGAAGGTACTATGTTTGGTACCAGGATGAAAAGATTTGATGTTATGGCACCCGGTTCTAAGATCGTTTCAGGAACAGCTGCAGGGGATGTGCTTCTGAACAGTAAGACCCCTTTTGTAGCTTACACAAGTGATCTTTATGATAAGAACTCGCCATTGGTTGTCATTACTTTTTTTGAAGATGATGTTTCGGCTATGATTATGACTAAGCAGGATACTTATGTTCTTGCAAAGCAGAGAAGCAGCGGTGATTTTGTATCTTACCAGGTAAGCAAAATGAAACAGCATCCTGACTTCCAGTGCGGAGCAGAAGAATTTGCTATCCCGCAAGAGATCGAAAACATGCAGAGGAATCTCAATCCGGATGTTAACAGCATGGCAACAAATACTCTTTTGAAGGCTAACATTGCTGTTGAATCTGATTTTGAAACATATTCATTTTTTGGAAATTCTGTTGAGAGAGCAAGCAATTATATAATTGCACTGTATGTACCTGTATCAGCGATTTACTGCAGAGACGTGAACGTTCAGCTGCAGATCACTTATCTAAGAGTTTGGTCAGATATAAATGACCCATATACAACTCAATCAACTTCAAGCCCGCTGCTAAACGAGTTCAGGAATTACTGGAATGCTAATATGCAGGCTGTACCCAGAACTTTAGCGCATATGGTTACAACCAGGCCCGGAGGTTTGGGCGGAATTGCATGGTTAAATTCACTTTGTGCAAATACATCAAGCGGATACGGTTACGCATTCAGCGATATTGACGGTGTCTTTAACCAGCTCCCGACTTATTCATGGGATTGTATGGTAGTTGCACACGAAACAGGCCACAATTTCGGCTCACCGCACTCATTCAGTTGCTCATGGCCGGGTGGACCGATTGACAGCTGTTACGCTGTTGAAGGCGGCTGCTACACGGGTCCCGCAATTGCAAGAGTTGGTACAATCATGAGCTATTGCCATTTGAATGGTTCTATCGCATTATTTTTTGGTCCGCTTCCAAGTGAGCTTATCAGGATAAGGGCGGAAGTTGCACCCTGCCTCAACCAGTTAACAGGATTTCTTTTAGCTACGCCTAACGGCGGTCAGATCTTCAGGGCAAACACTACCACGCTAGTGATTTGGGGTACTTCAAATACCGGTAATGTGGATATCCAATACACAACTAACAATGGAAGTAACTGGACTAATATCCAAACCGGGGTATCTGCAACACAAAGATCAATTGAGTGGTTAATTCCCAATATGCCTACAACAACTCAGGCCAAAGTCAGAGTTTTTGAATCCGGAAATACTGCAAATGGAGATATGAGTGATAGCTTATTCCAGATCAGGACAGCAATGAGTACTTTCCTGCTTGTTAATCCACCGCAGCTTGGAAGAATTAATGTAAGCTCGGGTGATACTTCAAAAACTCATTTCACGTTTACAAAATCCGGTTTCTATCCTGAGTTCAAGTACAAGTGGACACTAAGTACGATCAATAATGCTTATTCATATACGCTTTTAAGCAACAACTCCGGAATTGACTCAGTTTTGAGCATTAGTAATGGAAAACTTGATTCATTGATTGCTAGCTGGGGTGCACCAAATGCAGGAGATTCACTCCGTGTAAGATGGAGCGTAAAGGCTTATACTTTACTCGACTCACTTCCTTCGAGCAACCAGTTCTTAGTTACTATTGTAAGGGGAGTAATAGGTATTCAGACAATTTCATCAACAATTCCCGCTGAATTCTTCATTACACCAAATTATCCTAATCCGTTCAACCCAACAACGAAGATAAAATTCGGTCTGCCTGCCTCGGCCAATGTTAAAATATCAGTTTACGATATGCTTGGCAAACAGGTTGATCTGCTTGTAAATTCATCACTTGAAGCAGGTGAGTATGAAGCAGAGTGGAATGCAGGCAATTTTGCCAGTGGCATATATATCTATAAAATTGAAGCAAGGGATAATTCAGGGAAGCAGTATGTTGAAACCCGCAGAATGGTTCTTGTAAAATAAAGCAAGTTAGTAATTACAAAAAAGCCCCGGTTTTATAGCCGGGGCTTTTTTATTTTCATGAAGAATTTTATTTTATCAATATCATCTTGTTGATTGCACTGTAAAAGCCCGCATTGAGTCTGTAGAAATAAATACCGCTCGAGAGATCGGATGCATCGAAATCAATTTCCCAAATACCTGCGGCGTAATCTGTATTTAGGAGTCTCTTAACTTCCTTACCGTTTACATCATATATTATCAGTTCCAGAGTGCTGCCGATGGCTGAATTTGCCGGCAGGTCGAACCTGATCTTTGTAACCGGGTTGAAAGGATTAGGGAAGTTCTGATGCAGCTTAAAAACTGCAGGAATTTCCTGTGTATTCAGAATACCAACCGGACCGGTTGTGAAAAAACGGACAAGAGAAAATGCGCTCGTGCCCAGTCCATTGGATGAATTGGCACGCCAAAAATAAGTTGTATTATTTGTCAGCGGTGATTGTGGCGGAAAAGTATAACTCGAAGTAGACAATCCAGAAGTATTCAAAATGAATGTATTGAAATTAGGATTGGTTGAAACCTGTACCCCGTAAGAGCTTGAGAGGGATACATCACTCCAATCCAAAGTGGGAGAGAGTATTACCCCTGTTGCTCCGTCAATTGGAGATACCAGTGTAGGTGCCGCCGGAACAGAGCCATAAGCCGCCACATTATTTGCAGGCACATCCGTCATGCCTGCCGTTGTGAAGCTGCCTGAAGCAACCAAAGCGTTTGACCACACATTTACAGAGTTCACTGAGGGTGTTCCCCCTGTTAATCCATTGCCTAATGCCGAAAATGTTGTTCCGTTCCATGATGCGATTGAATTCCCGATACCTGTAAAGCTTCCGCCGATTATTAGGTTAGAACCCTGCAGGCCAAAGCATCTTACGGCACCGTTAGTTCCGCTAATAACTGAATTCCAGTTGCTTCCTGTCCATCTAGCTAAGTTATTAACAGGAACTCCTCCAATTGTTGTGAAGGTTCCGCCTGCGTATAGCTGATTTTGATATGTTGTTAGGGCGAGCACGCGGTTATTATCAATGCCTGTCCCCAGGGCAGTATAGGTGCCGCTTGCATTATAGCGTGCGATGCGGTTTGCATTGGGCAAGTTACCTATAGAAGTGAATTCACCACCAATGATCAATTCAGAGTTGAAAGTGGTTAATGTATATACAGTATTATCTGTGCTGTTAACTGTGCCCATTGCTGTCCATTGTGTTCCGTTCCAGCCTGCGACGCGGCTGCAGTTTATTCCGCCGGCAGTTGTAAATTTGCCGCCTATTCTGAGCAGGCTTTGATACACTGTCGCAGCGTAAACAGTATCATTAGTGCCTAAGCCGAGTCCGCTCCAGCTTGAGCCGCTCCACCTTGAAACATTATTGCCGCCGTTTGTGAAGGCACCAACAGCAATTAACTGTGAATTGAATATCGTGAAACCATATACTACACCGTTCAGTCCGGTACCAAGTGTTTGCCAGGATATTCCGTTCCAAACTGCAACATTGCCTGCAGGTGAAGTGAACTCTCCGCCTACAACAAGCTGCCCGCTAAATACAATAGATGCATTTACCTTTCCGGTTATACCACTGCCTAATGCGTTCCAGGATTGAGATAAAGATATGGAAGTAGAAAGGAAAAGTGTAATTGCACTCAAAAAGAAAATTCTATCAAGTCTCCTTGATTTCATAAATCCTCCTGATTTAGATATTTAAAAATAGCTTAAAAAGAAGTTATAAAAAAACCCGAATTTCGTTATGTATTGAATTTTTGATGTTTTAGCACGTTTTTGCATATATAGTGAATGCAAATTGAGTTAATTTTATTGTTCATTATTGATTTTTACAATTTGTGAAAGGACATTCCTGTTAAGTTTAAGCAAAATATCGGTAAAGGCGGAAGAATTCCTAAACAAGGCACATTTTGCATTTTATCTGCAAGTTATTGGTAAGAACATTTCGATTGAACTTAGCGGATTGTATAATGAATATAATGACCTGTTTTCTATCGAAACAATTCAATTTCTCAGGGAAACACAAAAAGAAAATCTCGCAAGTCAAAACAGAGCAAGTGATAGCGGATTAAAATATTTGACCGAGTTTATTTCATGCGAGTTTGTCAATCTGTCGAATTTGGAATTGAAACAGCAATTGCAGGATACGCTCTCAACAGCAGATTGTACATATAAAGTAAAGCAGTACACCTACAGCGGTATAAAACAATTAAATTTTTGGGAAGGTGACAACGAAAAAGAAGCACTTGAAAAAATAATTCAGGAGTTTTGTGAAAACAAACTTAACAATCTTTTGGCTGCAAATTTGTTAAATGAACAAAGTAAGATAAGGGAGCTTGGATACAGAGATCACTCTGAAATGTTTGTTTCGCTGACCGGCATAAATATTAGTTCACTGAAAAGCTTTGCATTGAGATTTCTTGCAGATACTTCAAACACCTATTTCAGTCATTTGGAGAAATTAAACGTAAATGAGAGAATACAGTCACATGTTTCCTTAAGTAGAGATGAGCTGTATATGCTGCTTTCAAACCACAGTAAAGATGAATGTTTCACCAGCATTGAACCAAATGAAGTGTTTGACCGCTTCGCCGCAAGATCAAGCTTTGAACCTGAAATTATTAGCCGTATTAAAATTGAACAAATTCAATCAAGTGGAAGGGCATTCTGTTCAGTTTTGAATGCACCGCACGATATCAGGCTTGTTATACA
Source organism: Ignavibacteria bacterium (assembly GCA_014879675.1). Lineage (GTDB taxonomy): Bacteria > Bacteroidota > Ignavibacteria > Tepidaquicellales > OLB5 > OLB5. Next base: position 9,156 of record JACSRQ010000078.1, on the reverse strand, counting down.
GAATGGCAGGGGATTAGCGCAAATGCGTGATTTGCTTCACGAAACCGGCCACGCCTTGCACTATGCATCAGTTGATTCGTCGCTGCCATTCGAGTTCCGAAGGCTTGGGGATGACTCAATAACCGAAGCTTATGCAGCACTTTTTGAAAATTTGCTTTATGATGAGATATGGGTAAATAACAATTTGTTATCAGGTGGAATACAGAAAAGTGAATTGATTTCATTTCTGAAGTTCTATAAATTGACAAAACTAAGGAATCTGGCAGTAAAGCTGATCTACGATAATGAACTTTATTGCAATGCGGCTGATACAGAGCTAAAACAAAAATTCCGGCATTATTATAAAGAATACCTGGGAGTTGAGGTTAATGAGTATGAATATCTTTCCGAAACAGAGCCATTCCTGTTCAGTGCAAGGTATTTCAGGGCACAGATGCTTGCTGCGAATCTGAAAAGCAGATTAGAAACTTCATTCGGCAGCGATTGGTTTGAAAATAAGGAAGCATTTAAGTTTCTTAGTATGATATGGAAAACCGGCCAGCAGTTTTCAGCAGAAGAAGTATCAGAATCATTTACAGGTATTAAGATTCCGGATGCCGATATAACAAACGAATTTAATGTGTAATTAATTTCTAATAACATGGCGATAAATTTCAATAAGTTTACAATTAAGTCTCAGGAAGCGATGCAGGAAGCAGGCGAGATAGCCTCTAACTATTCCAACCAGCAGATCGAACCTGCACATTTACTTGCTGCGCTGATACAGAATAACGACAGTATAGCTGTTTCGCTCTTACTTAAGATAGGCGCAAATGCGGACATGCTGCGCATCAAAACTGCCGGATTGATCGAACAGCTGTCAAAAGTATCGTCGGCAACATCAGGAAACCAGTTTCTCTCTAACGACATGCAGCGGGTACTAGATGAAGCTGTGAGGGTATCTGCCCAGCTGCGGGATGAGTACGTAAGCATCGAACACCTGCTTATTGCGGTCAGTGAAGATAAAGGCCCAGCGGGTAAACTGCTTGAATCACAGGGTATAAACAGAGAGTCAATTCTCACTTCGCTTAAGGATGTGCGCGGAAGCCAGCGTGTGACAAACCAGGCACCCGAGGAAACTTATCAATCTTTGAAAAAGTATGGCAGGGACCTGAATCAACTGGCTAAACAGGGCAAGCTTGATCCTGTAATAGGGAGAGATGACGAGATCCGCAGGGTACTGCAGGTTCTTTCGCGTCGTACTAAGAACAATCCGGTACTTGTGGGGGAGCCCGGTGTGGGCAAAACTGCAATTGCAGAAGGACTTGCAATACGAATAGTGAACAACGAAGTGCCGGAAAATCTGAAGAGTAAAACAGTAATTGCTCTGGATATGGGCGCACTGATCGCCGGGGCAAGCTACCGCGGCCAGTTTGAAGAACGCCTGAAGGCTGTAATAAATGAAGTGAAACAGAGCGAGGGTCAAATAATTCTATTTATTGATGAAATTCACACTTTAGTCGGCGCCGGTAAAACGGATGGCGCAATGGACGCCGCGAATATTCTTAAGCCCGCCCTTGCCCGTGGCGAGCTTCATGCAATTGGCGCAACAACACTGGATGAATACCGGAAGTATATAGAAAAGGATCCCGCGCTGGAAAGAAGGTTTCAGCCGGTTTTAGTTGATGAACCATCAGTTGAAGATACGATATCCATCTTGAGGGGTTTAAAAGAAAAATATGAAGTACATCATGGGGTCAGGATAACAGATTCAGCAATTGTTTCAGCCGCAGCACTTTCTCAAAGGTATATAACTGATAGGTTCCTGCCAGATAAAGCTATCGATCTTATTGATGAAGCAGCTAGTAAGCTGAGGATAGAGATTGATTCTATGCCGGAAGAGCTGGATGTGATCGAGAAGAAACTGAAGCAGCTTGAAATTGAAAGGGAAGCACTGAAAAGAGAGCTTTCTTCATGGAAATAAACGGGTAGTAAAGGTAAACAGGAGTATTATTCAGCAGGCTTATTCTCGGCCTGCTTTTTTGTTTCCTCAAGTATTGGCAATGTGAAGAAAAATGTTGTACCTTTACCTACTTCAGATTCGAACCAGATCTTGCCTTTATGCTTTTCAATTACGCGTTTGCATAATGCAAGCCCGATACCTGAGCCGGGATATTTCCTGTGGTCATGCAGCTTCTGGAATACAATAAATATTCTTTCAGAGAACCATTGTTCAATACCTATACCATTATCCTTCACAGCAAAGAGCCACATGCCGTCTTTTTTCTCTGCCGAAATTTCGATCGTTGGTTTACTCTCGCCCTGGTACTTAATAGCATTTGCTACAAGATTCTGGAATACCTGTGTCATCTGGATATAATTGCCATAAACTTTTGGCAGCGTAAACTGTTTTATGGCCGCCTTACTTTCCTTTACAGCAACTTCCAGGTTGGCAAGTGCATCCTTTAACGCTTTGTTGCAGTCAACTTCTTCTTTTATTGCCCTTTCAGTACCCACTCTTGAATACATCAGGAAGTCTGTAATAAGCCTGTACATGCGGGTAACACCGTCATCCGCAGCTTTGATCTGCTCTTCCATTTCCGGGCCAAGCCTCTTTTTGTATTTCTTGTTAAGAGTTTCTATAAAATTCTGAATTGATCTTAACGGCTCCTGAAGATCATGGGAAGCGGCATAAGAAAACACATACAATTCCTCGTTCGAAAGCGCAAGCTCTTCGGCATACCTGCGGAGCTCTTCTTCAACCTGTTTCTTGAAAGTAATATCACGGGCTATTGCAGAGACACTTGTTACCAAACCAGATTCTTCCCTGATAGGGGAGATGGTGAGCGAAACATCAAGCATTGATTTGTCTTTTCTTTGCCTCTTGGTTTCAAAGGCTTCTATCCTTTCACCCTTGGATACTTTGTTAAGCAGGTGATTAAGCTCATTCTGTTTAAACTCAGGTACAACAATAGAAATATTCCTGCCTATCGCGTCTTTTTCAATATACCCATAGAGTTTTTCTGCGCCCGGATTCCAGCTTTGGATCTGCCCATCAATACTCATTGCGTAAATTGCATCGCCTGAATTCAGCACGATTGAAGCAAGCTGATTTTTGATCTCTTCGTTTTTCTTACGCTCGGTTATATCTCTTAATATCGTTATAACATGGGGTATGGAGTGGTACAGCACGGGTGTTGAAGCAACGCTAACATCTACATACGAACCGCTCAGTCTTTTGACTGAAATATCTATAACAGGTACCTGCTTCATGTATTTGATCATATTCTCAATACGCTGAGCGATCTTTTCGCGGTATGAGTAATGGATCAGGTCATTCATGGTCAGCCCAAGGAGCTGGTCTTCGGTTTCTGCCCCGAAAAGTGTTAAACCTGCCTTGTTGATAAAAAGCAGTTTACCATCGCGGTGTATTGTTATCGTATCGGGTGATAGATCTACTGTACTGCGCAGCCTGTTCACATTATCCTGAAGCTCTTCCATATCTTTGGAAATATCTGCCATTTGCTGCTTGAACTCTTTAGCGCGCCGCCGCATAAACACAGCATATGCGAAGCCGAAAAGGGCAAGTACGAACAATAGCTCAACTATTCTGAATCCATCCGGGTCCGCGGCGATATTCCTCATCCATACAAAAAAATCAAGCATAGAAGCAGCGATCAGTATTACAATAATCACCGAAAAGATAATTATAATATCTTTCAGATCGTTTGATTCACTCGGTTTTTTGACAGGTTCTTCTATCAATTTATAAGTTCCGGATAGTTTACTAAACTTTCTTGCCGATCAGTCCTTCTTTTTTCAGCTCACTTTTAAGCTGGAAAATCTCCTTAATGGTCCTGAATATTATCGAAGGTCTTGCGGCCGTTGATACGCCATCTACTCTTGGTAAGTGTTTTACACCAAGCTCTGTAAATGTGTAACCCAGCAGCTGCGCTCTTATCATTATTTCCGCGTCAATGAACGCATCCTTAGTGTTAACTTTGATCTTTTTGAAAAGATCAGTGCGGAAGACCTTGAAAGCACAGTCAATATCGATGTAATCTATATCAAAAACGAATCTAAGCAGCAGATTATATACAAAACTCGTCAGCTTACGGTAAGGCGAGTATTGTTTCTTTTTCCTGTAACCAACAACCATATCACTGAACGGAATAATTGCTACGAACTTTCTAAGCTCTTCCAGATCGAACTGGTTATCGCCATCGGTATAAAACACATAATCTAACTTTGCGGTTGTGAAGCCTTCCCAAAGTGTTGCTCCATAACCTTTATTCTGTTCATGGTGAATAACTTTCACCTTTGGGTACTGATCAGCAAGTGCATCTGCAACTTCATCGGTTTTATCAGGACTGCCATCTTCAATAATTGTAACTTCGTAATCTTTAAGCCCAAGACTTTCGAGTACCTCGACAGCTTTATGAACAACTTTGTCTATATTATTTTCATCATAATAAGCCGGAAAAAATACAGAAAGGCTTATATCTTTATTTGAAATCAAGAAAATATCTCCATGTGTTTTTTAATCCTTCGTTAAATGGTGTTTCGCTGTGCCATTTCAGGCTTTTTGCAGCCAATGAGTTGTCCAGTATATTTGACTTAACGTCAAACTTACGCGAAGGCAGGTAATCAACTTTGAATTTGAGCCCCAGCACCCTGCGGAATTTATCCAGAATCTGGTTTATCGATAACCCTCTATTGCTGCTTATATTGTAAATTCTGTTTGAAGTTTTGTCCTTAAACGCTTTATGTATTGATTTAGCGCCATCTTTAATATAAAAATAGTCTCTTACTATTTTTCCATCGCCCCATATTTCAAGCTTTTCTTTTTTCTTGATCTTGTAGAGCAGGTGGGCAATTAATCCCTGTGTTAAAAAAGGATTCTGCCTTTCGCCATATGGATTTGCAAACCGGAGTATCCTGTAGTCGAGGCCGTTGAGCAGGTTATACATATACAGATACTTTTCAATAGTAAGCTTGATGATGCCATATGAATTCATTGGTGCAGTGGGATGTGTTTCCCTGATCGGCAGCTTTTCGGGATTACCGTAAACTGTTCCTCCCGATGAAATGAATACGATCCTTTTTACTTTATTTTTAACGCATTCATCAAACAGGTGAAGTGATGATAACAGGTTACTTTCAATATCGTACCATGGATTCAGGTTTGATGTAGCGGGAAGGGTAGAGCTTACCAAATGCACAACGTAATCTTTGTTTCTTACTGATTTGCTTATATCAACCGTATTATTGAAATCGCCCTCAATGAAATCGATCTTATCAATTATATGTTCAACATTCCGTTTGGAGGTATTCTGTTTATCAAAAATTGAGACCTTCATATTCTTTGATAACAGGTCTTCGGCTATATGTGAGCCGATAAAACCGCCGCCTCCGTAAATTATACAGCTTTCTTTCATTTTCTCAGATTCATTTATGCTGCAGCTTCATTACATACCTGTAGGGGATAAAAAAATACGGTATTCTTTGTATATCGCTTAAACTAAACAAAACAGATGCCTGCTTTTTCATTAGCCCAAGGCTGTAGTTGTGAATATGCCATTCATCCAGATTGTTTTTTGAAGCCAGGTCCCAGTTGCTTTCTTTTGGTTCCAGAACCCTTCTCAATCCGCAATTTAACAGTACTTTCTTTGTAAAAATAATCAATTTTTCATTCGGAATGGAGAGAGAAATTATGCCTTCGCGGTTAAGCGTTCTGTGCATTTCTCTTAACAATGCTGCCGGATCAAGAACATGTTCAAAAACTTCGGTGCAAAGTATCCTGTCGAAGCTAGAGTCAGGAAAGGGGAGCTTTTCGCCGGGGGCTTTTATTATCACAGCCTTTGAGGCAAGCCTTTTTCTGGCGCGCTCTACCTGTATAGCCGATATATCAATTCCCGTAAGCTTGCCGCAGGTAATTCTTTCAAGTATATGTCCCGCTCCGCAGCCGACTTCGAGTACTGAATGCTGTGGCTCTATTTCCGCAGTGCGGATAAGCCTTGATATCCTTTTATTTTCAATGAACCTGAAAAGCCGGTTAGGATGGTTATAAAACTTATCGAGGTCATGTTTACGAGCATGTTCTTCGTTCCATGACTCGAAATTTTCTTTACCGGGCTTCAAAATTGTCGATCTTAAAGTTTCTGGTAAATGAACGAACCGAACCTCTGGTCTGCCGAAAGTATCTCTTTCAACAGACGGTATTTCTGTGGATCCTGCAAATCATCAAGCTTAACATCATTCTTGAACTCCGGTCTGTATCCATAATGTGATTCCCAAATTATGATTGAGCCTGCGGGCGCTTCATTCAGATTTTTCAGATCAAGTTTCTTAAACAATGTCTGCTCATCCTTATACTGAGATGAATAGAACATAATGAAAGTGTGGTTGGTCAGCTTTTCTTTGCCTTTGGATTCGGGGAGGGAATCAATGTAAGCAGCTACTTCCTTTACTGATATGTTTTCAGAAGAAAGCTTCTTTGGCTCTACAAAATACAGGTGAGCAGCCGCAAGGATTACAAGTGCCACTCCCAGTGTGCCAAGGTACTTTTTGCGTGATTCATTCCATAGTGCAACCGATAGAACGAAGAACAAAACCACAAAAATCAGTTTGGTAAATTCCGTTTTTTCGAGCAGCACAAAGCCATCGGTAGCTTTAGAAAGAAACGCAAGAACAAAAACTGCAAATACACCGGTTATCATGTAATTGCTGCTTTTAAATCTCTTTAGCGAAAGATTGTTTAAACCCACTGCTGCAAAGAATGCGCATATCGGGGATATATGAAGCAGGTAACGCCAGTTACCGGGATTAGGTCCATCACTCACCATAGTGAGCATCTGAATTACGAATATTGATAAAAATATTATGTAAAACTCCGCGTACTTTTTGAAATACTCTTTGACCTTCGATGTATCGTTAAGGAATCCGAAGAATCCAAGCAGAAATAATGAAAGGCATATCGGACCTACTATGAAAATGTACACTTTGAAATAGTGCATCAATCCCTGTGACTTGTAATTCAGCCCTGCGACTGAACTCATCTCAGTCAACACAAACAGTATATCACCTGTTTTGATGAAGCCAAGCAAATTGTATAAAATTGGAAACACAAACAACAGTGCGGCATACTTATACTGTTTCTTTATTGCGAACAATACCGCGAAGACAATAATCAACAGCGCGATTTCCTGCCTGATGGTGTAAATATAACCCAGCAGTAGTGCGCTGAGTACAAACTTCTCTTTTTTGTAAAGTATAAGAAATGTTACAATGCAGAGTGCTGTGAAAATTTCAGAGTAAGACCTGAACGAGAGATCAACATACAGAGGCTGAGTTGCCAGCAGCAGCGCGCCGATCATAGCGTAACCTACTTTTAATGTCCTGATAAGTAAATAGGTCATATAAATTGTAGTGGCAGCTATAAATGAATTGAATATCAGCACGGCATCATAGCTTATCAAAGCGGGGAGTACCATGAAAATCTTATATCCGGGCTTTGGACCGTTACCAAGGATTGCCCACGGATCATGCCAGAAATTCAGCATGTTGATATACTGTGCAACCTCATCATCCTGGTAGAATCCAACAGCTATGTGGCGATAGGAATAATAAAGTACAGTTAAAACCGGTATAATTAACCAGAAATACCTGGAGTATTTGGCCTCAAATTCGGATTCGTAATATGGAACATTCAGCACCGATTCGGCCTTCTTCGGTGCGGTTTCCAGTGTCTTTTTTTTGCTCATAAAGGACAAATATAGGCAAGATGTGGCTAAAATTCTATTCATTTTAAAGAATATTGTAAATTAGTATCTTTACCTAAAGAGCAGCTAAAACTTCATTCATTTTAAATATGGCAAAAGCAAAGAAAGAAGACCCCACAGCAAAACGGTTGGCGGATATTGAAAAGGAAATTGCAGAGTTGAGCGGCCAGCGCGATGAACTTAAAGCGCACTGGGTGCTTGAAAAGGATCTCATTTCTGAGATCAGGGCAATGAAGGAAGAAGTTGAAAACCTAAAGAACGATGCTGATAACTACGAACGGGAGGGCGACCTTGCTAAGGTTGCTGAGATCAGATATGGAAGGCTGATAGAATTACAGAAGAATATCGCTGAAAAATCTGACAAGATGACCGAGCTGCAGAAAACGCAGAAAATGCTGAAAGAAGAAGTTGATGCCGAAGATATAGCGGAGATAGTTGCAAAGTGGACAGGTATCCCGGTATCAAAGATGCTTGAAAGCGAAAGGGAAAAACTGCTTCATGTTGAGGAGAATCTGCACAACCGTGTGATTGGGCAGGATGAAGCAATAAATGCGGTTGCAAATGCAATTCGGCGCAGTCGCGCAGGGCTGCAGGATATGAACAGGCCGATTGGCTCGTTCATTTTCCTTGGTACAACTGGTGTTGGTAAAACTGAGCTTGCAAAAGCGCTTGCCGAATTTCTGTTTGATGATGAACATAACATTGTACGCATTGATATGAGCGAGTACATGGAAAAATTCTCGGTCAGCAGGCTTATAGGCGCTCCGCCCGGATATGTGGGCTATGAAGAAGGCGGCCAGCTTACTGAAGCAGTCAGGAGAAAACCATATAGTGTTGTATTGCTTGATGAGATTGAAAAGGCGCACCAGGACGTGTTTAACATTCTGCTCCAGCTTCTGGATGAAGGAACATTAACCGATTCACAGGGCAGAACGGTTAATTTTAAGAATACCATAATTATAATGACCTCAAATCTTGGCTCACACCTTATTCAGGATGAACTGATGCTGATAAATGAAAATAACCGCGATGAAATCTTGGGCGGATTGCGTGAAAGATTGTTTGAGTTGTTAAGACAAAAGATACGCCCTGAAATACTGAACAGGATCGATGAGGTTGTGATGTTCAAACCACTGCTGGGTGAGGAGTTGAGAAAAATAGTAGATATTCAGCTGAAGGGCATCAGGAAAATGCTGCAGGCTAACAGTGATATTACATTAGATGTTACCGGTGAAGCCAAGGACTGGCTCGCTAAGATAGGCTACGATATAACTTTCGGCGCACGCCCGCTGAAGCGCACAATACAGAATCACATTACGAACAAGCTTTCAGAAAAGATCCTTTCAGGAGAAATTCTCCCCGGCGATAAAGTTGAAGTTACAGTAGATGATGCCGG
>JACSRQ010000247.1 GCA_014879675.1 Ignavibacteria bacterium | reverse complement strand
GGGATATGAAAAAGCGAAGTGCATTTCGCGTTATGATATTTCCCCCTGGAAGGGGGAACACAAGGGGGTAGAAAAAGGAAATCCGTGAAGCACAATGCTTACTAAAATGTTGGAAGAATGTTTGAATTTTATTTTCTCCTTGATGTTTTGGTGTAGGGCGGCTACCCCCTATAATCCCCCTTACAGGGGGATATGAGAAGCGAAACCCCTAATAATCTCACTGCCAAGGCAGTCTTTCTGCCTTTCAGGGGGATATGAGATGCGAATTATTTTTTCTGAGTAGGGCGGCTACCCCCTATAATCCCACTTACAGGGGGATATGAATTACTGCTACGGGTTATCCGGGAATGCGCCGTCTTCCCATACGTGGAAATTCATTCCAAACGGATCGCTGAACATGGCGCTGTGCTCGTTGTATTCCTGCGTGAGTGTGCAGCCCGCAGATTCCAGTTCTTTCCGTGCTTCAGCAAGACTATCGGTCCTGAACTCAAAAAATACTGATCCGCGGCCGGCGGAATTATCTTCAAATACAAAGTTAATCCCGTCTTTATTCAAATATGCATCGCTGCCTTTTGCATCAACAAATTCCATTCCAAGCACATTTTTATAAAACTCTACAGCTTTGCCGTGATCGCTTACCTGTATTGCTATATATGGTGAAAATTCGAGTTTCATAACTATTGCCTCCTTTACAGAACCCCTAAGAGATTCTATTGGTTGTATTTCTAACGGATTAATCACTAAATTTACAGATTATTTAATTAAAAAAATATGTCAGTGTTAAAAACAATCAAAGTATTAGTAGTTTCCACGCTCTTTCTTGCTGTTAACCTGTTCGCACAGTATGAGTTCACTCTGCAGGAAGGCACAGTTATTGTTCCTGTAAGCGGTGATACTGCTAAAGGGCTGCTAATGACTGAGGATGAATATACCAATACGTTGAGCAAGTTCGACCTGATGAGCAAAACCCTGAAAGAAAACGAGGGTGTAACAAAGCTTAATTACCTGAATGATGCATCACTTTCTGCGATGGAGTGGACCAAAGAAGAGATAATTGTGCTGGGAAAGGTTGTTGCTGAGACAAGGCGGTGTATCGATTCACTGGGACTGAAGCTTAAAATGCCTGCACGAATTGAAGTAATAAAGTCAACAATGAATAATGAAGGCGGCGCAGACGGTTACACAAGGGGAAATTATATGGTTTTAAAGCAGAGCAGGGTGGGGGCGTATTCGGAAAGTTACCTGGCATTGTTCGCGCATGAGCTGTTCCACATAATTTCCAGATTTGATCAATCAATGAGCGAAAAAGTTTACGGCACAATTGGTTTCATAAAGTGTAATGAAGTTGTTTACCCGTCTGAAATTGCAGATCTAAGGATATCGAATCCGGACGCGCCGTTTAACAATTATTATGTTACGGTTGAATATAAGGGAAAACCTGTTGATGCTATGCTCGTGCTTTTCGCTTCCAAGCCATATGAAGGAGGCAGCTTTTTCTTCTACATGCAAACCGGGCTGATGTTTGTTGAAGGCAGCGCAGATGATAAAAAGCCTGTTTATGCTGATGGGAAGCCGGTGATCGTGCCGATAAAAGATGTAACCGGATTTTATGAAAAGACCGGCAAAAATACTCCATACAATATACATGCAGAGGAGATTTGTGCCGATCATTTCGAAATGCTGTTAACGGGTGCTGAGGCTATACCAAATCCCGAGCTAATTGAAGCTATGAGGAACATTATGACAGCAAACTAGAATCCATATGTGAAACCTGCATTGATAATTGTCAGCTTTATTAGTCCCATTGAAACATGGCTATCCATAAGTGATGCGGAAAGATCAAAGTTGTTTATTTTGTATGAAAGCCCGCACGTCAGGAAGTACTGAGAGAAATCACCTGCTTTGCCGGGGAAACTGACATCTTCGTCTTCAAAATCACGGATATCAAAGATTGTAAAAAATCCCGCCCGCAATGCGAGGCTCTTGTTTACTGAGTACTCTCCGCCAATATTGAAATCATGTTTATCTAGGTAGCCGTTTAATTTTGAAGTTTGCTGAAAATTATAATCAGCGCTTAGCCTGAATTTCTGTTTGGCTCCGATGTATTCAATCCCTGCCGATAACTTGAACGGCTGTTTTGATATTACTTTGAATGTAGCGGGGTATGGGTCTTCATCAGATTTTAAATCGGCAATAAACCCGGGTGTAAAAGTCAATCCGATCGAAAAATTATTAACCGGGTTAACTTTCATGCCCGCCTGGATATTAAACCTGTCAAAGTAACTATTTACTTCCCCGGTTCCGTCCGGTTGTGTAATAGTAGAAACACCGGTCATTTTGGCTCTGTAAAAACTGAATGAGGGTGCAATCCCCAGCTTTATTTTCCCGAGATCATATGTTACAGGTAATATCACTGTATGAATGCTGTAATCTTCGGTTAGTTCTCCATCGTTTACACCGCCGCCAAAGTTTTTATATACAAATCTAATACTGCCCGGGTTTGAATATAAAATGGCTGCGCCTAAAGTTTTTGTAACATTCATTCCAAATCCGCCCTGAAGCGCAGGGGCAATATGTTTAAGGTCATATGCATAACCACCGTTACTCATTTCGAATGAGTAGGAAATTTCATTTGTGGTTTTGTATGAATACTGCAGACCAGCCGAATATTTACTCTTTATTACAAGTGATGCGGGATTCAGCATTACTCCCGAAATATCATTCTCACCGGCAATTCCGGTATTACCTCTGCCTGCGTTTGGACCATTCAGGTAATTGTATCCATAAAAATCATGTTCCGGACTCATGATATAGTCTTCGATTTCGCGAGTTTGTGAATACACTAAAGAGGCTGTGAACATTAAGGCCAGGATCAGAGCTTTCATATCGGATTATGGTTTGATTAAGAGATTTAGTTATTTTTGATCATACGGTGCTGCTCAAATATAAAAAGAAACGGTCATCATATTATATGACAACCGTTACAAAATTCCATGACGAATATCTTCGCGGGATCTACTTCTTATAACTTATCTTGCGCGGCACAGTGAATTGCCTGATGCCATCAATTGAGCCAATATAACCGTATCCGCTTTGCTTTACGCCTACCCAAGGTGTGCCGCTTACGGCGCCGATACCCTGGTTTACGCCTATCATACCTGATTCTATTTTACGCGCTATATCCAATCCTTTTTTCTTGTTCTTTGTCCACACAGTTGCGCCGAGCCCGAACGGTGAGTCATTAGCCAGCTTAACCGCTTCATCTTCGGTCTTAACTTTTTGTATCGCAACCACCGGGCCGAAAGTTTCTTCGTTCATAATGCGGTGCTTGTGTGTCAGATTTGTGATGAGCGTCGGCTCCATAAAGAATCCCTTATTACCTTTTGGTACTCCGCCGCCTGAAACAAGCTTAGCGCCTTTTTTCACGGCATCTTTGACCTGTGAGAGCACATTTTCACGCTGTTTGGCACTCACCAGCGGACCCATCTGCACGCTCTCATCATAGCCGCTGCCATATTTAAAGTTCTTCACGCCTTCAGCCACAAGCTTAGTGAATTTATCTGCGGCTTTTTCCTGTACGTAAATTCTTTCAACCGATACACACACTTGGCCGGTATTTCTGAGCGAACCATTCACGGCGAAGTTAGCTGCTTTCTGCAGATCGGCGTCGTTTAATACTATCATTGGATCTTTGCCGCCAAGCTCGAGTACAATTCGTTTAAGCTTATCGCCGGCAACTTTCATAATGTGTTTGCCAACTGCCTGTGAACCGACAAAAGCTATCATATCGATATTGCTGTGAATGAGGTAATTTCCAACTTCATCCGCGCCCTGCACCAGATTTATAACACCTTTGGGAAGATGTTTATTGAAGATATCAAAAATTGCTTTGCCTGTAAGCGGTACCATTTCAGATGGTTTAAATACGACCGTATTACCCGCTAATAGGGCAGGGGAGAGCAGTGTTTCCGGCATGCTTACCGGGAAATTCCACGGTGTGATAATTGCGCAAACACCCAGCGGTGTGCGGTGAAGCTCGGTAACAAGATTTTCTTCCTGAAGTATCTCGGTCTTAAGAGCTATTTTAGATTGTTCGATACTTTCCCTGATCCCGTAAGCTACGGCATGAGTTTCTCCAACTGCGGATTTGTAAAGCTTACCCATTTCATCGGTGATTATCCTGCCAATTTTTTCTTTATTCTTAATAAAATCTTTGGCAGCGGCTTCCATCATTTTACTTCTTTGTGCAAGGGTTAGCGAGCTCCATTTCTTTTGAGCTTTGCGCGCATTGGAAACTGCCTTATCTATTTCCTTTTCGGATGAACACAGTACTTTTTTGATGGTTTTGCCGGTTGCGGGATTGATATCATCGATGAATTTTAATTTCATATTTTCCTTTTCTATTTATTACAATCTTATGTTAACCGAAAAATTTTTAGAGGATTT
>JACSRQ010000124.1 GCA_014879675.1 Ignavibacteria bacterium | reverse complement strand
AAAAAGTAATATAATTAAAAAATAAGGATTTAGCAATGATTTTTTTGGATTTTAGGGGGGGTAACCTTGAAAGCGCATACTGAAAACCAAAGATTAGCAAGTAGTATTTCACTCATCCGATGACTCAATTCGCCCAGATCCCGCAAGCCAACATTAATCCCAGTCATCGGATGAGTTAGCACATAATGTAGGGAATGCATCTGAGCCATTTTTGAAATGTTTGAGAGTATCTCAATTCAACATGATTAAAGCAAACGGTTGAACTTCATGATGCATTCCTGAATACTGGTAAAAAATGAGTCATCCATAGTTTCCGATTTCGCCCTTTCAGGGCTGATTAATGATTCACATGAGCTCCGTAGAGCGCCATGTTTGTTGATGAATATGCGGATTTAGATTAAGCTCCGTAGGAGCGTTATGTTTGGAAATGTGCTGAATGAGTATGTCAAATCCCTTTAGGGATTGAATATTGGCAGATGAAAATTACATTTGTTGTTGGTGATAAACTGCACCAGCAGTCAGGCACCAACAACGGGGTTTGAATCCAAACTGCGTGCCGTCAGGAGTTACCTCCTGACGGGTTTATTCGATTAGGCTAGCCTCAGATACCAACAACGGGGTTGATTTGCTTTTTTTGGAGTGCATCCACTGTGTGGATGCTTAATGTTGAAAAAAAAAACATGAAGCATTGACACAGTCAATGCACTCCAAGAGAATCAAGAGCTGAAGCATTGCTTTTTTTCTTACTCATCCGATGACTCAACTTTCCCAAATCTTTATGCCAACTTTAATCAAGGTCAGTCATCGGATGAGTATAGCATATTTATAATTTGCTGCTATTTCAAAAGAACCATCTTTTTTACATCTGTGAAGCTGCCGGTTGAAATCTTGTAGAAATACACGCCGCTTGAGAGCCCTGATGCATCAAAGCTTATCTCATAACTTCCGGGTTTAAGGTCTGCATTTACAAGTAATGATATTTCTTTGCCGGTTATATCATACACAGAGAGGGATGTCTGTGCTGCTGATGAACCGCTTATATCAAATTTTATTTTTGTTGCAGGATTAAATGGATTGGGATAATTTTGATATAACTGATATTTACTCGGCACAAAAGTGCTTATTGGGTCCACTGCAATTTGCGGCGAATTCAACAAACTATCAGTCCGAATAATCCAGACATCTGCATCCTCAATTGTAAATCGGCCTGCACCACCCCATAAAATATCGCCATTACTTAAAGGCAATACAGAAAACAGGAAAGTATAGTACGAAGAAACATAACTTCTTTCATAAATAATTACTCCATTGGTATCTGAAACGATTGACTTCGCAATATCCGAAGTATTGTAGGATGTTAATGCATACCTATTTTGATTCAATATCTCAAATGAAGTCAAGTTTTCAGATGCATTGCTAATCAGGAGTTTTTGAGATACTATGTTACCTGAATAATCTAGTCTTAAAAAGAATACTTCTAGAAGTGTTTGTGTTTCATCCGTTGTTCCACCTGCAATTGTGATGGTATTGCCAAGTTGTTGCACCTTTTTGCCGATTGCACCTCTGCTTAGTATTTTCATATTTTTTTCCCAAGCTATACTCCCAGTTTTGTTTGTTCTCAAGACAAGACATTTGTTTGTATCTCCAATAAATCTTCTTTCATATCCTGTAAATATGTATCCTTGTCCAGCAATTTCGATAACGGAATTTAGCGGCTTATCAAATAGTGCTAAATAGGAAGTATCCCAAAGCAGATTTCCGTTGAGATCCAATTCCATTACATAACTGTCATATCGGAAAGTCGATCCGTTCACTATCAAATGTTCACCACAAGCAAGAAATTTGCCTTCGGTTGTCCTTATTATATCAAAACATTTAATACCACTCAAGTTGTATACTTTTTTCCATGCAATGTTTCCTGCAGAATCCAGTTTTAGGGCAAAATGTCCTTCTCCAACTATGACAACTCCACCATCACCGGTTTCAGCACAGCTGATAGCTTCGTTGCTTAGAGAATCGATAATCCTAGTCCACAAAGTATCTCCTTGGGCATTGAACTTAATCACATAAATGAAATAACCCTGCGTTGTTGGTTTTTTACTAGAGCCAATAGCAAAGAAATTACCATTTGAAGCGTGACAAATGTCACTACAAATATCCTGTTGATTGTAGGGACCATTGTATAGTCTTTGCCAGGTAATACTTTGTGTAAAAATATTCTGATAAAGGAAAAATGCTGCAACAATCAGCAGAATTTTCCACCTCTTGTTTTCACTTATTGTGCGGGATTTAGTATCTAAAGTCATTTTTGATATTTTTAGTTAATTTCAGCAGGTATAGGTATTATCGGCTTTAAATTAACAGAGATTTTTTCTAGCTGCTAAAACAAAAACTCAAAGAGGATTCAGGGTATACTCACTCATCCGATGACTCAGCTCTCACTAATTTTCAAGCCAACTTTAATTAAGGTCAGTCATCGGATGAGTCTGGCATAATTGTAATTTTTGCGAGTTGCAGCAATAAAAACTCATAGGATTCGGGTTATGGCCATGGGTAACATTACAAATATAATACAGGCTTCAGGCGGGAACAATGATGCACGTCATAAATCCAAACTGCGTGCCGTCAGGAGTTACATCCTGACTGGTTTATTCGATTAGGCTAGCCCCAGACACCAACAACGGGGTTGATTTGCTTTTTTTGGAGTGCATCCACTGTGTGGATGCTTAATGTTGAAGAAAAATCATGAAGCATTGACACAGTCAATGCACTCCAAGAGAATCAAAAGCTGAAGCATTGCTTTTTTTCTCACTCAACCGATGACTCAATTCGCCGAAATCCTCAAGCTAACTTTAATTCCAGTCATCGGATGAGTAAGCGCTAAAATTTTACGATGAGCTCAACTGCACACCCTTGCAATCGAAATAAGCCGAAGTATCGTCGTAATTCGCCTTCCATCTGCGCTCTGCTATCATTTTCAGATTCTCCACCACATCATCAACTTCGCTTTCCGTATTGAATATACCGAACGATATCCTAACCGCGCCGCCGATATCAAACTTCTCGCCGCTTCTCAGTCTTGTAATAATATCTTCTGAATCATTTCTGCCAAGCAGGTAGCTTACATACGGATGCGCGCAGAATCTGCCGTTCCTTGTAGCAATTGCGGCTTCGTGATTAAGAATATCCGCAACGAGGCCGTTGCTTATATCACCAATGTTAAAAGTAATTACTCCAAGCCTGTTTTCGGCGGGAATATCACCCAGCAGCCTGATATCCGGAACCTCCTTCAATCTTTGAAGCGCATATGATGTCAGCTCAACTTCATGAGTCCTGATATTCTCTAATCCGGCTGCACTGAGAAAATTCAAAGACTCCGCCAGTGCAATCGCGCCGGCTATGTTCGGCGTTCCGCCCTGGTGCCTATCGGGTGAACTTGCGTAAATATAATCATGCTCGCTTACATACATTACAGTTCCGCCGCCGGGAACGTATGGCTGCACAGTATCCAGCACATCCCTTGGACCAAACAGGAACGCTGAGCCGAACGGTGCGTATGCTTTATGTCCGGCTGCCGCAAGGAAATCAATATGCCCCGGCGCGTTATTCGGCAGTACATCAATTTCTTTATGCGCAAGTAATTGTGCCGCATCAACCAGAATCCGCGCGCCGTGGTTATGAGCGAGCTCAGCGATCTTATGTATATCAGTAATGAATCCCGTAACATTCGATGCCCCCGTAACAGCTACAAGTTTTACTTTGTTGGTTTTGAGTTTGTGTTCAAGATCATTCATATCAAGCGTACCATCCGGATTAACCCCAAAATGCTTCACTTCGCTGCGGTGCCTGTGAGGAAGGTCATTGCTGTGATGCTCCATCAGCGAAACAAGCGTTAAACCTTCATGATCTTTCATCAGCCATGCTGTCATATCAAGCGCGCTTGTTGTGTTTGCGGTCAGTACAATTGCATTATCATCCCTCGTTGCGTGGATGTAGCTGAATATGGTCTCATAAACGCGGTCAAACAGCTCGGTTGAGATCATCGAAAGGTAATGTTTGCCGCGGTGTACGTTTGAGTAATAATTTTTGATGAAATCGATGTACTTGTTCAGTACAGTACTGCATGGGTGTGTTGATGCGCCGTGATCGAGATAAATGAGCCGTCTCGGCTCAGTGCTGCCGTAAACCTGGAAGCACTTTTCAGTTATAGGAAATTCATTCCTGATGTATTCTATATCAAGCATTTTTCTGGTGGATTGAAGTGACATTGTATTTTTACAATGCTGCTAAAGTTACTAATTACCAAGTTGTATTTCAATGTATTGAATTGCATCACAGCAGTTCTCCCAAACTGCTTATGCAGTCAAGTGGGAGAGGGGAGAAAAGACTTAAAAATTCTCAGTTCCCCCTCTCCTTTTAGGAGAGGGGGTTAGGGGGTGAGGTCAAAC
>JACSRQ010000033.1 GCA_014879675.1 Ignavibacteria bacterium | reverse complement strand
AGATGTGTATAAGAGACAGTTATGATACTCTCCCAGGTTATAAAATGCTCGGAATGACATCCTTTAACACTTTTGTAAACGGAGGAAATGAGTGTGTTGGCGATCCTGATGAAGCCTTCAGAGCATATTACTATATGAAAGGTCTCAACGGCTGTGGCCAGCAAATGATAAACTGGGTAACCAATACTCCAACTAAGTTCAAGTACAGCGGTGATATGTGCAACAGAACAGGATGGTTTGATAGCACAACTCACCAAAGCAGGTATATTCAGTCAACTGGTCCGTTCCGTATGAACATCTCTGATACCCAGCAAATGGTTTTAAGTTATATGGTTACCAGGGAAGGCGGAAATAATTTCCTGAATGCCTGTGCACTGAAATCGTTATCAGACTCAGCCCTGAAATACTACTACAACGATTTCAAGACCTGCGTACCTATCGGAATTGAGCCAATAAGCTCAGAAATTCCCCAAAGGTATGAGCTGTTACAGAATTATCCGAATCCGTTTAACCCGGAAACAAAAATTCGGTTTCAAATACCCCCACTAAATCTCCCCCTGTCAGGGGGAGACAAAGAGGGGGTCTCATTAAAAATTTACGATGTACTCGGCAAAGAGATCGCGTTGCTTGTCAACGAAAATCTAAAACACGGCATTTACGAAATTGAATGGTATGCATCAAATATACCAAGCGGCGTGTATTTTTACTCACTCATTACAAGCGAATTTACTCAAACAAAAAAGATGGTGGTGTTAAAATGAAAACAAATACTCTATTCATAATTCTTCTATTTTCAGTTAATGTTTATTCCCAGGGCGGTTGGGAAGTTATACAATCCGGAGAATCCATTTATGGTTCATACTTTAAGGATGCAGTTTTTTTTGATGATCAGACAGGGTGGGTTTTGACTCAATATAATGTCAAAAAGACAACAAACTCCTGCCAAAGCTGGATAACATATAACGCACCGAATCATGGAAACTCAATGAATTGCTTTCAGTTCATAAACAAAGAGACCGGATGGGTGTTTGAGGGAAAATATGTGAATTTCACTTCCAATGGAGGAAACAACTGGGTAACAACTGACTCAACTTCAACAGGTGTAAAAGGAATTTTCTTCAAGGACTTACTGAATGGCTGGTATTGCGGCTCCAATGGCATGGTAAAAAAAACAACAAACGGAGGATACAACTGGGTAAGCATTAATACCGGAACATCCAATAATCTGAACTCAATAGCTTTCGCAGATACAGATTTCGGAGTCTGCGGGGGCGACTGGGGAACGATCATATTTACGACTAACGGCGGCGCAAGCTGGGGACAATTTACAGATATTTATCTTGGCTTCTTTACAGGAGTTAAATTTCCCAACAGCCAAATCTGCCTGGTTACAGGAACAGGCAGTATTGTTTACAGGTCAACCAACAGGGGAATTAACTGGATACCTGGTTTTACCAATTTACCAATCCAGAACTCAGTTGAATTCAATAATGTTGGTACAGGATTTATTTTTGGTGCTCCCCTGTCATTCCTGAAAACTACGAATTACGGCGCTGGTTGGGATCAATATTCTGCAGCCGGTCTCTTTACGCAGGCATTTTCTGTATCAATAACACCTTCCAATACATTTTGGTGCGCCGCAGATAGTGGTATCATATTCAAATCAACCAGTGAGGGCAGCAGTTGGGATATCGCATACAGGGAATATATCACGAAAGAAAACCTCAGATCAGTATATTTCCTGGATCAGCTTACAGGTTTTGCGGCCGGGGTCAGGGGTACATTTATCACATCAACTAACGGCGGAGTTAACTGGAGCTACCGTAACCTTGGCGCTGAAAGCTCATTCAACAGCCTCGTGTTTGTAAACAGCAGCACCGGATTCCTGGGAGGCGGGCAAGGCTATTTTGGTATTGTGTTCAAAACTACGAACCGCGGTTCTAACTGGCAGATTGCTTACCGTGATTCTGCGCAGGTCAATGCGCTGCAGTTCATTAATGCTAACACCGGGTGGGGAGCCTGCAATAATAATGTCATCATAAAAACCACCGATGCCGGAAATTCGTGGTCAAGAAGTACCATCCAAAATGCGTCGTACAACAACAACAATGATATCTATTTTCTTGACCAAAACACAGGATTTGTTGGCAGGAATGGTATATATAAAACTACTGACGGCGGAATAAACTGGTACAGGGTCCTTGTCAATTCAACACAAACTATCCAGTTTATTGGAAACATTGGTTATGCAACTACCACTACTTTTATGAAATCTACTAATACAGGCGAAAACTGGGTTTCATATCCTACCGGAGGCAGTTATAGGGGAGACGTTTTTTTTATCAATACCGAAACCGGCTGGGTAAACTCACCCAGCATTATACGGAAAACTACAAATGGCGGTTTAAACTGGTCCATCCAGAATTCGAACTTAAATTCAATAGCCGTGAACTCCATTTTTTTCCTGAATGAAAACCAGGGCTGGGTTGTTGGTGACTACGGCGGGATAATGCGTACAACAAATGGCGGGATTGGCATTCAGCCAATTAACAGCAATATACCTAACGGGTTTGAATTGTCGCAAAACTATCCAAACCCGTTTAATCCAATGACAAAAATTAGATTTAGTATTCCCGCTTCTGTAGAGACGACCCGGCGGGTCGTCTCCCTGAGGATTTACGATGTACTCGGCAAAGAAATCGCCGTGCTTGTAAACCAAGATCTCAAACCCGGCACATACGAAATTGAATGGGACGCAGCAAGTGTTTCAAGCGGCGTATATTTCTATTCACTCATTACAAACGAGTTTACCCAAACAAAAAAAATGGTGGTGCTGAAATGAAGACAATTATAACACTTTTGATGTTTTTTGTTATTGATATTTATTCGCAGTCACTCGCGCCTGTGCAATCAGTTTTTATGCAGGGAAATAATATCAACACGGTTTTTATGACTAATGGAATACTGAACTATGATAAAATAACATTTACAAGTTCACAAGCCGGCTTTATATGGCCGGCAACCTCACCACAAAGGTTAACGGCGATCTATGCTTCCGGAATCTGGATTGGAGCAAAGGTTGGTCCCCAGCATGAATTAAGACTTGCCGCATCAACTTATGACTCTCATTTCTCACCGGGCAATATTCCTGTAATTGGCCAGGTGCCGCCGCAATCGGTTTGCAGCGATCCTTCATGGCGCGGATACTATGTTCAGCTTACTGATCCCTCGCTTTTTAATGGAGGCACAAGATATAAAACCGCAGGCAACAGGCAGTATGTATTCAATTATGATTCATGGGCTAATTGGCCTGTAGCAAAAGGCGCGCCTTATGTTGAGGTGAACGGGATCCCGGGATATCAACCTGCTTGGGATGGGGATAGACCGGGAATTGGCAACGGAATGACAGCAAGGCCCGAAGAGCTTCTGTTTATGGTTTATATGGATTATACTAATTGCACAGATTCTATTCATACAAGCCAGCTTAGCTTACCGGGCGGATGCAGGCCGCTTGGAGTTGAGATCCAGCAAATAGTTTTTAACTTTAACTGTTTCCCGCTGCGGGATATGTATTTTGCCAAATTCAGGATAATTAACAAGAATTCATTAAATTGGGATAGCACCTATATTGCTGTTGTTAGTGATACAGATATAGGCTCTAATTCAGATGATGATGCAAGCGGTTGTGACACGATAAGAGACATGGGCTTTATGTACAATTACGATAATAATGACGAGGGTGGCTACGGCAGTAACCCTCCATCCGCTGGAATAAGGGTGCTTCAAAGTCCGTTGCGATTTACAGGTTCTGCCAGCGATACAGCCAAATTACCTTACGATACCCTAACAGGTTACAAAATACTCGGTATGACTACGCACAATTCTTTCAAGAATGCTCCGTGCTGGGGTGATCCGGAAACAGACACGGGGGCATATTATTATTTAACAGGACTTACTGAATGCGGTCAACAGATGGTTAACGGAGTTACAGGACAGCCAACTAAATTCCGCTTCAGCGGAAATGCATGCCAAAGAACCGGCTGGTATGATAGTGTTTCGGGTGATAAGAAGAACTTCATCGGTTCCGGGCCCTTTACTATGAGCTCGGGCGATACACAGATCGTAATGACAAGCTTCATGATAACCCGCGATGGAGGTAATAATCTGCAAAATGTATGCGCAGTTCAGTCGCTATCAGACTCAGCCTTGAAATACTACTACAACGATTTCAAAACATGCGTACCAATCGGGATTGAGCCCATAAGCTCGGAGATTCCCCAAAGGTATGAGCTGCAGCAAAATTATCCTAATCCATTTAATCCGGAAACAAAGATCAAATTCAGTATTCCCCTCTCGAGAGGGGTGGCCGGCGAAGCCGGACGGGGTGTGTTATTGAAAATTTACGATGTAC
>JACSRQ010000214.1 GCA_014879675.1 Ignavibacteria bacterium | reverse complement strand
CTAACGCTTGATTTGCAAGGTTTTCAAATCATTACGAATATGAAGTTGCACATTGAAAATGTATTTGAATTGGATCTTACCGGTGTCGGGAATTTTGCGTTTACTGATGAAACCCCAGAAGAATTAAAGAAAGAATTAATCAACAAGAATGCAACTGCAATCATGTTTCCATATTTAAGGTCATTTGTATCTACTTTTAGCGCCAGTTGCGGAATGATCTTGGGACACCTGGTAATCCCTATACAGTTTTTTCAGGGTGATCTTAAAGAGATAAGGGAACCAAGTTCGAAAGAAATTGTTAGTGAAGTTGAAAAAAAAGCGGTCAAATGACCGTTTTTTTTTTGCTTCTTACACAGTTTTGCCTATCTACCTCTACTTAGAATTCGGATTAAGCATTGGGGCAACGTCTTCATATCCTTAAAAGCTACTTGTTCTTAGACATCATCGACAAAAACAATACTTGCTTCTTTTCATTGTAGAATTATTTGTTTGTTTCGCTGAGTTGCACCAATTGTGCCTGCCCACAACAACATTGCCTATTTGTTTATAAGACATTTTTTTCTTCCTTTGGGAGTTTATTAATCACCGAATTGTACCTTTTCATGGTTAGTATTAAGTCTGCGTCTTGCAACAAAAAAGAGATGATTACACTCCATCTCTTTTTTTTATTCAATTCAACCAAATCTTCATCTTATCGTTAGCCACATCATATGCCTTTTGCTTAACGTTGTAACCGTTACCAAACCAGATAGATTTTGTCCGCATATCTTTGTTCTGTTTGGTTATTTTGTGATCAATTAGTTCAGTCACGGCGTTATATCCGGCCCATAAAGTACCAGCAACTCCAGGTAGATTATTACCTAAGCCCTGTTCAAACAAATCCCGAACCATTTCACGGTTGTTATCAGCTGTGGCATACTGAAGCTCATCAACCGGATCAGGGAATACTGTCTTAATGTACTCATTGAGTCGTTTTTCATTTAATTGAACCTTGACCATATTCTTGAATGACCTTTCAATGACATCATATTTCTCATTGACTATTCCGAGTAACTCAGAAGCTTGTCTAAGTTTGTCTTTAACATCTTTACAGTGTTTTACTTTAAGTGTTTCGCCTTTGTTCAAAGCTACAGTTAGAGTATTCATACAGACTACTCTTATCGGAGTAAACTTAATCTGAACCATACTTGAACCATCGTGAGAATTACTGATAAGTAAATATTTCTCGCTTATGTCATTATTGATTACTCTGATATACCCAGGCAGCTTGGCGAGGATCCAGATGATCTTACCGCCTGACAACGACCCTGCGGTGTGGTAAATAGCTTTTTTGTCTCCTACAATTGAATCAAAGAAGTTGAAAGCATCTTTGTTCTGTACAGGTGTGTAATTCTTACCAACCACGCCAAGTATGTCGCAGTCATTGTTCTGCCATTTGTCTTTTCTTACCATAGCAAAAGTATCCTTGACTTGAAAGCGTTTATCCATCTTAACATACACAGGTTTCTTTATCACTTCCCAGTCAAGACCAGCCGCAACAATTGCTTCTTCAGATGTAGCAGGTTTTTGTAATCGTGTTCCGAGTTGATGCCACGGTGTTTCTCCATAGTACATCATGGATGCTTTTCCGTTTTCTGTTGATATTTCATGTGCCATTTATTTATTTGTACTTTTTATTTTAAGCCGGTGCAATATACACCTGCCCTCAAACTGTCAATAGTTCAGATAAGATCCGTTTTTGGCTTTGGTTCTTGTAATGAACAGCGTAATGGCTATTCGGTTTACATCGATAACTGAACCCAAGTCCTGCTGTAGCTTAATGCCTTGTGCCAGGCAATCGTGCATTATTTTGTAATCTTCTGCTTGTCCATTACCGTTAGAATGACCATTGCCATTTGCCACGGCCTGTCCATTCCCATTTGAAGCAGGGTGTGACTGCTGGCCTTTGCTTACAATTTCCAACTGGTAGGAAGTCTGATTCTTCTTGCCATTTTTCACAATGGTTTTGGTAACTTTAATCGAGTCACCTTTACGGAGATTGTTTTCTTCTGCGTATTTCGCTACATCCTCAGTTGCGAAGAAGGAATACTCAGTTCCTTCATGTTCAACTCCAAACAGATACCAGTTACCATAAGCATTACTGCCTGTAACAGGTTTATCCATCAAGAGCTTAATGGTTGCAGGTATGTTGACCTGTAAATCCAGTTTTGGTTTGTTCATTTTATTTACCGTTTAATTTATAGTAAAATTTTGGATCCGGCGTAACTAAATCTACACCTGCGGGTAATTCACCGTTCTCTTTAATCTTGGCCTTGATAGCCGCTAAGTCCGGTTCAAACTTCTCAGGAACTACTCTGATTAAATCAAAAGTAGCCTTTTCAAAGAATGTATCTACATCAATGATCTCGACTTTGTCAGGCTGTTTTCTGAAGCCTATGTTACCCGAAGGTAGTGACAACGACTTCAATCCCTTTTGAGCTAGATAGTTCTGCATAAGCTTAGACATGAATTCAATCTGATTTTGCTTTGATGCTAGTTTCTTTTCCAGCCAGCTATTGATTTCAGCTATCATGTTATCAGCATTCAGTTTTAGCTTATCCATTTCTCTTTCAATGAAACGGAATGCATACAGAAACTTAGTGAATTGTAATTCGGGATCAGTAACATCTAATGATATTTCTTTATCCTCCTCAAGAATATCATCTATGACAAAATTACAATCATAATCCTGTTGATTTACTAACTGTAATTCAGCCATGTTTTTTCCTCCCAAAAAACTCTTCGTAAATTACTTTTGCTATCCGTTTGAGGATATTTTTGATTTGCTCTCCGGTTATGCATTTTAACATTGGATACTCCTTTTTTTCATTGATAGTTATTGTTTACTTTCAGATATATTATACCATGAATTAAGAGAATATTAGGTCGGAAATGGTGATGAAAGGATTAGTGACAATTGAGTAATAAGGAAGTGTAAAACTGCTATTTGTGTATTATATTTGTGGTAATCTATAAAGCAGAGATGAAAAAAATATTATTATCTTTATTTATCCCCTTTGTTGCTTTTGCCCAGTGGCAACCCGATGTGCGATTGACTAATGACACCGCCACATCATTCTATGGTTTTAGTAACTCTAGAAGCTTAGTAGCATATGGTTCATTTGTACACACTGTTTGGTGTGATTCTCGAGACGGAAATTGGGAAATATATTATAAACGCTCATCAGATGATGGAATAAACTGGGGACAAGATATTCGCTTGACAGTCAATCAGTCAATTTCAGTAAAACCGAGCATAGTCGCAATAAATTCAACTGTTCATATTGTTTGGACAGATAGCCGAAATGGAAACTTTGAAATTTATTATAAACGTTCTGGAGACGGAGGTTTGACTTGGGGAAGCGATACCCGGCTAACTAATAACTCTACTAATTCTGTTGAGCCTTCGATTTCAGTAAGTGGATCTGTTTTGCATATGGTATGGCGTGATTTTCGGGATGGATCAGAGAGTGAAATTTATTACAAACGTTCAACAAACGATGGTGTAACGTGGCAGCCGGATGTACGGCTAACCAACAACTCTGCTTTGTCGGCAAACCCCTCTATCTCCGTGTTGGGTTCGTTTGTTCATGTTACATGGTGGGATTATAGAAACAGTCCTTCTGGAAATGCAGAAATATACTATAAGCGTTCCAGTGATGGAGGTTTGACATGGGGACAGGACTTTCGTTTGACAAACGATCCCAGTGCATCGTACACACCCTGCGTGATGGCATCAAATTTATACCTACACGTGGTATGGGTAGATAATAGAACTGGCCCGAGTGGAAACTTTGAAATATTTTACAAACGCTCGACTGATTTTGGTTTAACCTGGAGCCAAGACACTCGCCTTACAAACAACTCATACTATTCTGATTCACCATCATTGTCAGCTTCAGAATCATTTGTGCATGTTGCTTGGTGGGATACTCGAGATGGTAACCCTGAGATATACTATAAAAACTCAACGGATGCAGGCATAAATTGGAATCAAGACAGTAGATTAACGAATGATTCCGCAAACTCGTTTTACCCATCAATCTTTGCAGTTAATTCAGTTTTACATGTTTTGTGGTTTGATAATCGTGATGAAAACGATGAAGTGTATTATAAGCGAAATCCAACTGGCAACTCTATTGGGATACACATTGTCGGCTCAGAGATTCCGATGTGGTTTAGCCTTTATCAAAATTACCCCAACCCTTTCAACCCATCAACAAAGATAAAATTTGCTTTACCTACAAGTTCATTTACCAATCTTGCTATTTACGATATGCTCGGAAGAGAAATTGAAACACTTGTCCACGAGCAATTAAATGCTGGAACTTACGAGGTGGATTGGGATGGGGATAAATTTTCAAGCGGAGTTTACTATTTTCAGATTACTGCTGGTGACTTTACAGAAACAAAGAAAA
>JACSRQ010000034.1 GCA_014879675.1 Ignavibacteria bacterium | reverse complement strand
CTTGGTATTTATACAATAAATTGGTATTTAATAATAATATATCACTTGGATTGATACTTGGTTCGGGAGTTGACCTCGACGACAGGCTTGTTTCCGAAAAGAACGTCCTGCTTGAAGATACAACAGGTGTCCACAAAAAGACCGTTTACACATGCACGCTAAACGGAAAAAACCTGCTTGTGTTCAAAGGAAGGAAGCATTTTTATGAAGGCTGGGGATACGATGACATCACGGCTAATATTAAGTACGCAGTTATTGCAGGGGTGAGAAACCTGCTGATAACAAATGCTGCCGGGGGACTTAATCCGAATTTTACTGAAGGCGACTTGATGCTGATTACTTCGCACATCAATTTTATTGATAAACTCAGGAAAGAGCCTGCTGCATCTCATTACTCACGCAGGCTGCAGCGTTTGTTCCGTAAAGCATGCAGCAGATCAAAAGTCAAACTGCATGAAGGCACTTACGGATGTTATTCAGGTCCCACATATGAAACTAAAGCCGAGATCAGGCTGCAGAAAAAACTCGGGCTCGATGCCGCGGGAATGTCAACTGTGCCGGAAGTTTACGAAGCAAAAAACTCCGGGATCGCGGTTGTTGCGCTCTCGATCATAACTAACCTCCTCAAAGAAAATACTACAGAAAAAACATCACACGAAAACGTTCTGCAAACCGCAGAAATTGCCTCCCTTCGGCTCAATAAGGTACTTCCTGCATTCATTTCTGAATTGAATTAAACCTAAATTTTGGTTAATTTTAAAGATATTCAGTTAAAATTCCGGTCTGTAAACTTAAACATTTAACAAAAAATTAACATGAATTTGGAAGCTAAAAGGTTTAGCCCTCCGGAAGCGTATGTGAGTGATTTCCGTTTGTTTACCGAAGGTAAGAATTTTTGGCAGTCTAGCCTCCTGAAACACATTTCAGGCTTAACCCCGGAGCAGGCTCTGTATAAACCTTCACCGGATAGGCACGGGATTTGGCAGATAGTCCGGCATGTTTCATACTGGAAACACTGGGCACTAACATACTTAACTACCGGCGAAAAGCTGAATGCCCGGGAAGATGATTGGGGACCAATGCCGGATGAGCAAACCGAATCTTCATGGATAACAGAGATCAAGAGGCTGGAAGAACTGAACAACAGGTGCATCGAAGAAGCACTGAAGCTTGGTGATGAGATATATACTTCTCCTGAAGAAAAAGTTATTTATTTCAGACAGGTAATATTCCATGACTGCTACCATACAGGTCAAATCGGTTTCCTGAGAGCAATGCAGGGTATTAAACCTGTTGAATAGTTTGGAATTGAACTCATCGAATTACTTAGAGAGATCGTTTGAGTTAAGAATCACAATAGAAAAAGAAAATTTATTCATATTACAATATAGATGGCTAACGAAAAAATAATTCCTGTTAATATTGAACAAGAGATGCAGAACTCTTACCTCGATTACTCAATGAGTGTTATTGTGGCAAGAGCTTTACCTGATGTGCGGGATGGTTTGAAACCTGTACACAGAAGAGTTTTATTCGGCATGAACGAGCTTGGGCTGCAGCCCAATCGGCCCTACAAAAAATCCGCAAGGGTAGTGGGTGATGTGCTCGGTAAATATCATCCCCACGGCGATAAAGCAGTTTATGATACTATTGTGCGTATGGTACAGGATTTCTCGCTTCGGTACCCGCTTGTTGACGGACAGGGTAATTTCGGCTCAGTTGATGGCGACTCGCCCGCAGCTATGCGTTATACAGAAGTAAGACTGGCCCGTATTTCAAATAATATCCTTGCTGATCTTGATAAAAACACAGTTGATTTTGTTGCGAACTATGATGATACCGCCAGGGAACCATCAGTGCTTCCAACTATTCTGCCAAACCTGCTTGTGAACGGTTCCAGCGGTATTGCAGTAGGTATGGCAACTAATATTCCGCCTCACAATCTGACAGAAGTTGTGGATGGTTTAATAGCGCTCATTAAAGACCCTGCCATTACGATCGAAAAGATAATGAAGCATATCAAAGCACCCGACTTCCCAACCGGCGGTATTATATGGGGCTTTGAGGGCGTGAAGTCTGCTTACTTAACCGGCAGGGGTAAAATTATCATCCGTGCCAAGGCAAGGATCGAAGTTGCAAAAAATGACAGGGAAACAATTATTATTTCCGAACTGCCTTACCAGGTAAACAAAGCAAACCTGATAGAAAATATTGCATACTTAGTACGGGATAAAAAAATTGAAGATATCTCTGATGTTAGAGATGAATCAGATAAAGACGGATTAAGAGTAGTAATTGATGTGAAACGCGGCGGAGCTGCTAATGTTATCCTGAACAACCTGTTCAAACATACGCAGATGCAGGTTACCTTCGGTGTAATACTGCTTGCTCTGGTTGATGGTATCCCAAGGGTGCTGAACCTGAAGGATATGATGGAGAGCTTTGTTAAACACAGGCTGAATGTAATTATCCGCCGGACAAAGTTTGATCTTGATGCC
Organism: Ignavibacteria bacterium; assembly: GCA_014879675.1. GTDB lineage: Bacteria > Bacteroidota > Ignavibacteria > Tepidaquicellales > OLB5 > OLB5. The sequence goes on along the minus strand of JACSRQ010000034.1, from coordinate 1,988 downwards.
GCCGAAAAACGCGCGCATATTTTAGAAGGATACATGATAGCTTTGGATAACATCGATGAAGTTATCGAGGTTATCAAAAAATCAAAGGATGTTCCCACAGCGCAGGAAAGGTTAATGAAGCGCTTCAAGCTATCGGAAATACAGGCTAAGGCGATACTCGATATGCGCCTGCAGCGTTTAACCGGACTCGAACGCAAGAAGATTGAAGAAGAGTACCGCGAACTGATAAAGCTTATCGAAAAGCTGAAAAGGATCCTCGCAAGTGATGCGCTCAGAAGAGAAATACTCACCGATGAGCTAAAGTTGCTTAGGGAAACATACGGCGACGAAAGACGTACTGAGATCGTAATGAACGCGGTGAAGATAAGCGATGAAGAGTTCATTAAAGAATTTATTAAAGAAGAAGATGTTGTTATAACTATTAGCCACAGCGGGTATATCAAACGTACACCCGTCAGCGGTTACCGCAGGCAGTCAAGAGGCGGCAAAGGTATAATTGGCGCAACTACGCGTGAGGATGACTTCATAGAGCATATGTTTGTTGCATCCACACACAACCATTTGATGTTCTTTACGGATCTTGGCAAGTGTTACATGCTTAAGGTTCACGAGATACAGGAAGCATCAAGAACAGCTAAAGGATACTCCGTTGCTAATTACATTGGCAAATCAAAGGAAGAAGAAATAACCGCGATCCTGAATGTTAAGGACTTTGGCGAGAATATGTTCATCACCATGGTTACAAAACAGGGTGTGATGAAAAAGACCGACCTTGTGAACTTTGAAAATACTCGCAAGGGCGGAATAATAGCTATCAGCCTTGGCAAAGAGGATTCATTAATTGACGTTCAGCTTACTAACGGCAAACAGGAAATATTGATAGGTACACACGGCGGTATGGCTATCAGGTTCAATGAAAGCGATGTTCGTTCAATGGGCAGGACTGCCGCAGGTGTTAGGGCAATTAAGCTTGATAAAAAGGATTTTGTTGTCGGACTCGTCGCAGTAAAACGCGCCGGTACTTCCATACTTGTTGTTACTGATAAGGGCTACGGCAAACGCAGCGACCTGCAGGATTACCGCATGACAAGGCGCGGCGGCAAAGGCGTTATTACAATGAAATCAAGCGATAAGAACGGAAGCGTTATATCGATAAGAGAAGTTGTTGATAACGATGACCTGATGATTATCACCACAAAGGGAATTATGATCAGGCAGAATCTCGGCGAGATAAGAGTAATGGGCAGAAATACCCAGGGCGTTAGACTGATAAAACTGCACGAGGGCGATACAATTTCTGCGGTTGCAAGCGTAGTAGGTGAAGACGTAGAAGCAGAATAAGCTTACACCTCACCTCCAGCCACCAGGACTGCTTGCAGTTCTCCTCAGAGGAGAGGAGAGAAAGCTTGCTAGTTTCTCGTGCCGCGAATAGCCAAGAGCTATCGTTTCATTATTCGTTGTTCTGCATGCTGCAATTTTCTTTCATACTCTGATTTCCTGGAACGGGTAGCTTTTTACACATGAAGCGTTCACACAATAACCCCGGCCTTCAGGTCGGGGGATTAGCAAAGTCAGTATTAAGGACTTTAGTCCTGACTCAAAATATGGATAAACAAAAACTGTATTCCGAAATAGTCGAGTTCCTTAAAAGTAAAGGTGCCACTAAGGTTGCTGTATTTGGCTCTTATGTGAGGAATGAAGAGACCAAGGATAGCGATATAGATGTTATAACAGATTTTAAAAGACCAATTGGATTGTTAGAATTCGTTGGTATAGAAAATGAACTATCCGGTAAAATTGGTATCAAAGTTGATTTATTGACAGAAGAAGGAATAAGCCCATACTTAATTGATTATGTTAAAAGAGATATGAAAGTTTTATATCAATGATAAAAGAAAATATCATTTATATTAAATATATTAGAGACAGTATAAATAAAATTAATCTATATACTGGTAATATTACAAAAGAAAACTATAAAGATATTT
>JACSRQ010000066.1 GCA_014879675.1 Ignavibacteria bacterium | reverse complement strand
CATGCCGCTCCTACGGAGCTTAGATCAACTTTATGCAATCTTCTACCAACATGCCGCTCCTACGGAGCTAACGTTAACCTTATGCAATCTTCTACAAATATGCCGCTCCTAAGGAGCTACATCAATTTTTTAGCCCTGAAGGGGCTCAATATATCAGCGATGGGCGAAGCCCATCGGGATAGAACAGAAGCAGAAAGCCCTGTAACTGCAATTTTCAGTCAAGAGGGAGTAATCAATAGCCATTATTTACCTCATTGATGTATTACATCATCATCTTATCATCTTATCTGGAATTCGTGCCAATTTGTGAAATTAGTGTCTGACTTTCGCTTTTTATATGTCTTGAGGGTTTTGGTGGATTGAACAATCTATCCAACTCATCCCGCCTGCGGTTGATATTCAACAGCAAACAGGGTAAACAACTAACTAAAGAGTTAAATAGCAGTTAAGATTTACTTTAGGCTGCTGCCGGCACATTAGGCAGCGGCCTTTTATTTTGGGATTTTAGGGGGAGTTAAGGTGCTTTTTAAAATCATAATAAATCCTCAAATTTGGGGCAATTATGACAAATAACACCCAAAACTCAAACCTGGAAAAAGAGCTCTCTGTACACCGGAACCCGATTGTAAGATGGAGCCTGTTAATAGGCGGATTTGTTTTGGTTGGCATCGGCATATTAGGTATGTTTCTTCCGCTGCTCCCGACCACAATTTTTTTTATACTTGCTGCCTGGTGCTTCGCTAGAAGCTCCGAGCGGTTACATCACTGGCTGCATAACAACAGGTATTTCGGCAAATATCTGCGCAACTACCGGCAAAAAGGGGGCATGACAGCCGGATCAAAGATATTATCTATATCATTCCTGTGGCTGGGAATAATCGCATCCGGACTGTTTGCAACTGAGAATCTGTATGTACGGATACTGCTTGCTGCAATTGGTATTGGTGTATCATGGCATTTGCTTTCAATAAAAACAATAACTGAATCTACAGAATAGAAGAGATTGCGGATTGTTGATTGCGGATTGAAAAGATTTCTGATTGGAAAGATTTCGGATTTCGGATTGACAAGATTGCGGATTGATCACAGTTTACAATTCGTTTCACGTCTGACGTTTGACGTTTCGCGTTTCACGTTTTGAGCGCAGCGAAATCCCGCTTGCGGGATCACGTTTCATCATATTCAGAATACTATTAAAAATTGAAGACCAGATCTGAAAAGTTATCGCCTGATGCTGTAAACCGTGAGGATAGAGAAATGCTCAACGAGCTCCGTCCGCACGCGTTTGGTGAGTTTGTTGGGCAGGAAAAGATAAAGACCAATGTCGGCGTATCGATCCTTAGCTCGAAGAAGCGCGGTGATTCGCTTGATCATGTGCTGTTTACTGGTCCCCCCGGACTTGGTAAAACCACGCTGGCGTATATCATTGCGCAGGAGATGAATTCGCGGATAATTACGACATCGGGTCCTGTGCTCGAAAAGCCGGGCGATATTGCCGGAATGCTTACCAAACTTGAGGCAAGGGATATACTTTTCATTGATGAAATACACCGCATACCAAAAGTAATTGAAGAGTACCTGTATTCAGCTATGGAAGATTATAAGCTTGATATTATAATCGACCAGGGTCCGGGTGCAAGAAGCGTAAGCCTACAGCTTGAAAAATTCACACTGATAGGCTCAACAACACGCGCGGGATTGTTAAGCGCGCCGCTGCTTGACAGGTTCGGGCTGCGCTGCCGGCTGAAATATTATAATACTGACGAGCTTGCAGATATAGTGAACCGCTCGGCGGGAATTCTGAACATAAAAATTGAATCAGAAGGCGCAAAGCTCATAGCAAAGCGTTCACGCGGAACTCCGCGTATTGCTAACAGGCTGCTGAAACTTACCCGCGACCTCGCATTTGTGAAGAACAGCGGCATAATAACCGCAGCAATTGCCGATGAATGCCTGAACAACTGGGAAATTGATCACCTCGGACTGGACGAGCTGGATAAAAAAATACTAACTACTATTATAGATACTTATAATGGCGGACCTGTTGGACTGAATTCAATAGCCGTATCAGTTGGAGAGGAATCAGGCACTATTGAAGAAGTATATGAGCCATTCCTAGTGCAGGAGGGATTCATCCGCCGCACATCCCGCGGCCGCGAAGCGACCGATCTCGCCTACGAACATCTCGGCCTGAAGAAACGAAAGAAGCCGGCCGGTGATAAAGGATTGTTTGATCACTGATTGGTAAGATCTTGGATTGCGGATTGACAAGATTTCGGATCACTGATTGAAATGATTTACCAGATTGCGCAGATTTCGGATTGAATGGATTGCCTTGATACTGATTTTGTCCCCCCTCTTGACTGCCTTGGCAGTTTTGCTTCTTGAAAGGGGGGAGCACAAACTTGAATTGTGCTAAAGTGTTATTCCATGTTTGATCTGGAAATGCTTAGAGCAAAAATGGGGGTTCAGCTCCGGATTTCGGATTGAGAAACAGTTTAAGATTTGTTTCACGTTTGACGTTTCACGTTTCACATATCGCGTTTCACCCAAAAATTGTTATATGGTATTTGCTATTTGCTATTTGAATAAAGAGTTTTATTTACAGCCGTGTTTAACTGTTGCTCGTGAGCTTATTGGCAAAGTGCTGATACGCAAAAAAGGCCGGCATGTTTACGCGGGAATAATAGTCGAAACAGAAGCGTATCTCGGAAGCGCGGATGCGGCATCACACTCATACCGCGGCAAAACCAAACGCAATGAGCAGATGTTTGGCGATGGCGGTGTGGTATATGTTTACTTCACATACGGTGCGCATTTCTGCATGAATGTTGTGACGGCTCCTGCGGGAACCGCGCATGCAGTGCTGATAAGGGCAGTTGAGCCAATTGAGGGACTGCGCCGCATGATGAAGAACCGCGGCACTGATGATATCCATAATTTATGCAGCGGTCCGGGTAAACTTTGCAGCGCAATGGAGATCAACCTGAAGCAAAATGGTGTTTCAATAGGCGGCGGTGAAATTGATATATCAGAACCCGAATTGCCGGTTAAGAGGAAAGTTATGCGTACAAAACGGGTCGGTATCACAAAAAATGCAGATAAGCTTTACAGGTTCATAGATTCAGGAAGTCCGTTCGTTTCACGGATTAGCAGGCGGGCAATTTTATTTAAAACAAAGAAATGATATTAGCAGAAAATCTGGTTAAGGTGTACCCGGGCGGAGTTAAAGCGGTGGATGATATCACATTTGATATAGCCCGCGGTGAAGTTTGCGGGTATCTGGGTTCAAATGGCGCAGGCAAAAGTACAACCATCAAAATGCTATGCGGTATGCTGCTGCCGGATTCAGGAAGAGTTACGATTGACGGCATTGATATGGCAAAGGACCCTAACATTGCTAAAAAACAGATCGGCTATGTGCCTGAATCAGGCGCGCTGTTCCTCTCGCTAACGCCTTTCGATTTCCTTGAATTTACATGCCGGATGTATGAAGTGCCCAAAAATGTTTACACACAGCGCATCGGTGCATTTATGGAAATGTTCGACCTTAAGAAGGAAACATATACGCCAATGCATGCGTTTTCAAAAGGCATGCGGCAGAAGGTGCTGATCATTGCTTCGCTTATCCATGACCCTGAGGTGATTATCTGGGATGAGCCGCTTAGCGGAATAGATTATGATACAACTATCATCGTACGGAATCTGGTTAAAGAACTCTCTGCAGCCGGGAAAACTTTTTTCTATTCAACACACCTTATAGAGAGCGTTGATAAGATCTGCACAAGAGTGATAATCTTAAAGGGCGGGAAGATAATCCGTGAAGTTACAACAGCAGAGAGCAACCGCGGCCTTATTGAATCGATAATGCAGGGCGGCGATGCAGGAAACGAAACCGGCGGGAATATAAGCGGGCTTTACAAAAATTCATGAAAAGTTAAAATTTGAAACACACTGCGGCAATATTAGCTTTGCTGTTTTTTGTCCTCTCAGGAAGGCTGTTAGCGCAGAACGATTTTACTGATATACAGACTTTCATCGATTCAAACATTACACGAAGCTTCATTAACACTTACTTCGATAACAACAAAAATACAGCCGCACTTATATCCCGGGTGAACTTCTACCGTAAAGCAAACCGCTTCAATTTTTTCCTGAAGAATTATTACTCTTCAAGCGTTACCAAGCTGAATCGCAATCTTTACAGGGATTTTGATAACATTAAACTCACGGGCGGATATGATGTAACCGATAAGATAAATGTATCAGTCAACTACCTGGGGCAGTTCTACTCTGATGATAAGACTTTCCAATTGAAGGGCTCATCATCAAGTATGGGTTACGTGAGCGGAATATACGATGCAGTATTGAGCGGTTCACAGGTTTACTCGGTGCTTAACGCCGGCTATAAGGCTGAAAGCCAGTACGATGAATACGGCAAGGGTCCAAGCTTATCAGGCGAGTTCTCTATCTACAACCTCAGCTTTGATGATTACATTGTAGATGGCAGGCTGAAGCTAGGCTATGAATCACTTGATCCGCGCAAAAAGAACCTGATCTATACCGGCCTGTATGTTGAAAAGAGCTTTGAAAATAATGTGGCAAAGAACACGTTTGACGGAGTTTTTTCGCGGATAAGAAAAGATTTTTATTTCCCCGCCGATGATCTCTCTCGTCAGCAATTTGGTATTAACAACAACATAGAAAAACGCACCGAAACAATTTTTAAGGCGTATGACAGGTTTGATTATTACGCAACTAAATCGCTCTCGTTTTACTTTTCGCTCAATCCTGATTTCAGGCGTATCACAAAGCAGAATACGTACATACCATCAGCTTCACTGCTGCAGCCGGGAGTGTATGATACGGATATCCAGGATCTGAGCATAAGCTCAGAAGGAGCTATGAACCTGCAGCTAACCAAGCTTGATATGCAGCTAAGGGTGTTATACCGCGAACGTGATGAGAAGCATTTCCTGATGAACCCCGAACGTATTGCTGCAAATTTCGTGAAGGAGATAGAAGAAAATGAGGCAGTTAAGAACAATCATTCACAGTTATTCAAGCTGAACTCGAATTTTTTCTACAATGTAAACCTGATGAACAGGGTTGAGCTTTCAGGCAGCGCATCGATCTTAAAATATGATACACAGAGCGAAGTGAACTATGACGACCGTGATGAGCTTGGATACCTTGTTTATATTGCACACAGATTCAATAACCTGCGCGGACTTATCCTTGTTACATCCGTGGATCTGAACCTATACCATACAGTTTATCTATATTCGCAGAAAAGCAGCAACAATAACTGGAACAGGGTTTTAAGGTTTACAAGCAAATCGTACTTTGAGCCTGGCGAGGCATTCAGGAACATCGGCACTTTTAGTGTACTTGCAAACTACACAGTATATGATTTTGAAGATATAATATCATCGGTGAAGAGTTATTCGTTCCGGCAGATGAACCTTAAGGATAGTATGATAGTAAAGTTCACACGCCACTTTGGAGCGGATATTTACGGCGAACTGAAATTTTATGAGCGCGGTGAGCTGAACTGGGGAGAGTTTTCGCAGCGGCCGGTGAACTATTATGAGGACAAAATTATTAATTCTGAATTGAATTATTTTTTTAATAAATTTATAACAATTTCCGCAGGTTACAGGTATTTTGAGCAGAAAAGGTTCAATTATATCAGCGGGGAACGGGTTTTTGATAATTTTGTCAAAACCACCGGCCCGTTTGCTTCGGTTAGGGTGAACTGGAAACGCAACAGCGCGTTTGAACTGCATGCCAGTTACGATTATTACCGCTATGGTGATGGCAGCCCGGGCAGCGAGAACGGCAATGTTTTTCTGAATGCCAGCTGGAACTTCTAGAGAATAAGGATGATGAAAAAGCTTTATCTTGAAATAAATTCCGAAAAGAAGTACATCAAAGATGTTGAAGCGCTTATGATGAAGGCTAATTCTGAGTTCGGCTTGAGCGATGATGAATATAACAAAATGATGATTGCCGTTACCGAAGTGGCTATGAACGCCATTGTTCACGGCAACAAAGAAAATACTTACAAAAAAGTGAAAGTGTATGTAGAGTTTGAACCGGATGTAATGAAGATAATGATAATGGATGAAGGCGATGGTTTCGAGATAGCGCGCCTGCCGGATCCGACCGATATGGATAATATCCTTGACGTGCACGGCAGGGGAATATTCATAGCCCGTGCGATGGTTGATGAGTTCTTTTATGCCCACCATGAAGGGCTTGGTTCGGAATTTGTGCTTATTGTGAAGAAAAAATGAGCTGGTAATATCCCTTTAAACAAAAAAAACACTCCTGTTTTTTTATAAATCATTATTTATCTGTGCCTGAACACCTGATTTCTTCTTTCATTAGGGCAAATTATCAGGATAATTTTGTGTTTAAGTAACTTAAACACTAAATTGGAGAAAACTCAATTAAACCATTAGAAAATATGACTTATATCATTTGTTTTATAGGGGCTTTTTGCTAATTTTGATAGATAATTTTTTGAAAATAATCGGATAACAACAGAAAAGTGGCTATAATAGGTATTCTCAAAGAGCCGGAAGGCGAAAACAGAGTCGTAGCGCTTCCGGAAATAGCAGCACAGTTGGTTAAGATGAATTTTCAGGTCCTTGTCGAGAGCGGTGCAGGCAGCAAAGCTTTTGCAAGTGATGAAGACTACAAAGCACAGGGCGCAGAAATAGGCGATAAAGCCAAGGTGCTTTCTTCATCAGATGTCATCCTAAGAATCAATTCCCTGACAAAAGATGAAATCACAAAACTGAAACAGGGCTCGGTCGCATTTGCGATATTCCAGCCATTCTTTAACCCGGAAACAGTAAAGCTGCTGTTAAGTCAGAAGGTGACAGGCTTCAGCCTGGAAACCATTCCCAGGACTACACGCGCCCAATCAATGGACATTTTATCCTCACAGGCAACTGTTGCAGGATATAAAGCCGTATTGGTAGCGGCAGCAAATCTACCCAAATTCTTCCCGATGTTCATGACGGCTGCAGGAAGTATCACTCCGGCAAAAGTACTGATACTCGGCGCCGGTGTTGCCGGTTTACAGGCAATATCGACTGCAAGGAGACTTGGCGGAGTTGTTGAAGCTTTTGATACACGAAGCGCAGTTAAAGAAGAAGTAAATTCTCTTGGTGCGAAATTTGTTGAAGTTGAAGGCGCAAAAGATGACAAAGCAGCAGGTGGTTACGCTGTTGAACAGTCGGAGGAATTTAAGGCAAAACAAAGACAGGTCATTCATGACCACGCGGTTAAATCGGATGTGATAATTACAACAGCGCAGATACCGGGCAGAAAAGCTCCTGTGCTTATCACAAAAGAAACTGTCGCAGCCATGAAAAAAGGCGCAGTCATTGTTGATCTTGCTGCATCCACCGGCGGAAACTGCGAGCTTTCCAAAAATGAAGAAACAGTTGATGTTGAGGGAGTGAAGATCATCGGCAGCTCATTCCTGCCCTCATCTATTCCTTTTGACGCAAGTAAGATGTTCGGAAAGAACGTTCTTACATTCCTCAAGCTTATCTTAAAAGATGGTGTTATTAACCTGAACTTTGAAGATGACCTTGTAAAAGGAACCTGTATTACTCATAACGGCGAAATAGTTAATGAAAAAGTAAAAGAGGTGGTTAAATAATGGAACAGGTACTAGCTTTCATAAGTGAGAACATCAGGTTTATTTACCTGCTGATTCTCATGGTTTTCCTGGGAATAGAGGTGATCTCGCATGTTCCTTCGGTTCTGCATACTCCGCTGATGTCAGGTGCTAATGCTATACACGGCGTAGTTATTGTAGGCGCTATTATAGTAATGGGAAGGGCAGAACCCGATAATTACCTGGCTCTTATACTGGGTTTTATTGCGGTGATACTGGGTACATTAAATGTAGTAGGCGGATTTGTAGTTACAGACCGCATGCTTGAAATGTTTAAGAAGAAGAAATGACATGGAAAAATATATAGTTGATATAATATACTTAATCGGCTCAGTTTCATTTATACTCGGTTTAAAAATGCTGAGCCATCCTGAAACCGCAAGAAGGGGTAACCTTTACGCGGCAGCAGGTATGATACTTGCTATACTTGGTACTATTTTTCTTGAACCCGGTATAGGTAATCTTGTATGGATCTTTGGCGGAATTGTAATCGGCACTATTGTAGGATGGATAGCCGCCAAAAAAGTTAAAATGACCGCAATGCCGCAAATGGTATCTCTCTTTAATGGAATGGGCGGCGCATGCGCAGCGGTAATTTCTATTGTTGAATATACCAAACATGATTTCAGTCACGGCGGAGCCGCTTTGGTTGCGATCATTATGGCAGGTTTAATAATAGGTACTGTATCATTTACAGGCAGTATGATAGCTTTCGGAAAGCTTAACGGCAATATCGGCGATAAGGTTTTCCCGGGGCAGAAATTTATTAATCTTGTAATTTTACTTGCAGCTGTAGGACTTGCAACGTATCTTTCAATGCAACCCGCAGCAGATAACATGCTTCTATATGTAATTCTGGGTATTGCTGTATTATACGGTGTAATGTTTGTAATGCCTATCGGCGGAGCAGATATGCCGGTTGTGATATCACTGCTTAACTCATTCACAGGTGTTGCCGCAGCATTTGCGGGTTTTGTTTACAATAACCAAGTAATGTTAACAGGCGGTATTCTTGTAGGTTCAGCAGGTACTATTTTAACCATCCTTATGTGTAAAGCAATGAACCGTTCGCTATTCAATGTTATTGCCGGCGCATTTGGTACAACAAATGCAGCAGCAGGCGGAGATGGCAAACAGCAGGGGACAGTTAAAGAGATCTCAGCGCCGGATGCAGCTGTATTACTTGCGTATTCAAAGAAAGTATTCATAGTTCCTGGTTACGGACTTGCTGTTGCACAGGCACAGCACACCTGCCATGAGCTTGAAAAACTTCTTGAAGAAAAAGGCGTTGAAGTTAAATACGCAATTCACCCGGTGGCAGGCAGAATGCCCGGCCATATGAACGTTTTGCTTGCAGAAGCTGACGTGCCTTATGAGAAGCTTCTTGAAATGGAAGATGCCAACAGTGAAATGCCGAATACTGATGTAAGCATAATTATCGGTGCAAATGATGTTGTAAATCCGGCTGCAAGGCATGATCAGTCCAGCCCGATATACGGAATGCCGATACTTGATGTTGATAAATCAGCAAATGTGATAATAATGAAACGCTCTATGGCAGCAGGTTATGCAGGTATTGATAACGAGCTGTTCTACTATCCGAATAACCGTATGCTCTTCGGTGATGCCAAAGCATCATTGCAGAAGCTGGTAACTGAGGTTAAGGCACTGTAGGATTTGCTGAAGTAAATTACAATTCAAATTAGTATTCAAAGAAGGGAGGCTTTTGCCTCCCTTTTATTTTATCCCGCAATACTATATTTTTTTCTTGCTCCTGCAAACAATGTAAATTTATCTGTAAGCCATTCCTTATAAGCGCAGTCTTCTTTATCAAGCTTTTGCATCTCCAGCCCCGCTTCATATTTCTTTGAACCATCTGCAATTGCCAACAGTCTCGCTGCATATTTCATGAAATTGCGGTGGAAAACTTTTCTTGATGAAGGCATCAGCTTGTCACATCTTAAGAACTGCCTGTATGTGTGTATCAGCTCAATTGCAGCACTATACTCTCCATTCTCGTAGAATATCCGAAGCTTTAGGTTGTATATATCATACTTAAATATAAACTGAGTAATATTGAGTTTGCAAATTGCCTCAATCGCCTTGCCGCTTCTGCCGGAGGCGTAGAAATAGTATGCCATTGCGAAGTTCCTCATGTTATCAATATCAGCCGGCTGAACCTCATTCAAGAATCTACCTATGACTTTTTTCAGCCAATCAAGTTTATTCATTTTTACGGAGTGCAAAACAATAGCCCTGAATAGATTTGAAGGGATATATTTGGTTTTGTTATTCCTGTAATAACCTTTTTCAAGAAGTTCATAATACAGCGATATAAGTTCAATATTAAACTTGTCACTATGTTTGCCGGATTGTGCACCGCGGATACAGGAACTGATCAGCTTTGAGTAATGCATCGAAAGTTCATCCCTGCTGAATTTTGACGAGTATTTTTTTACGAGAGCTTTGTACTCTGTATATTTTTCAAAGCTTCCTTTTTTAAGAAGGGCATCAAGCATTGATAAATATACTTCAGCCATGAAGCCAAAGTTTTCCTGCCGCATTACCCGCCTGAAAATACCGGAGTTATGAAGATCTTTGATCGTGTTATTCATAAATCCATCATCAGCTTCTTCACGGAATGTAGATTCCATCAGTATAAAATTGCTGTAATTAGCTGTTATTTCCAGGATTGAAAACAACAGGATGCTGAGTCCGGAATCATTAATATCATCGAACATGCTGTTTACTGCCTTCTGCCGGGTCTTATGCCTGAATATAGCGTTAAGATTTATTTTTTGTATAAACAGGTTGTAGCGATTCAGAAAATAATTGGAATCGATATTATTTAAATTGTTTTCTTCCTGCGTTTGTTCTTCCAGATATTTGAACGCCTGTTTTGCCAGCCCCCTCTCCCTCAGTTCTTTGACTCTCGTCAAGTGAGCACATTTATCTTTTCTTAAAGCTTCCATGGTAATAAAATCTACTGCTGCCTCGTGTAGGTCGCTTAGCAGGTCACGCATTGTGCCGCCGTTATATTTCAGTTCCGGGTAAACTTCACTGTAAAGCAACTCCTTAGTGCAGTTTACATGCGTGTAGAGCGGATGGAACTCGATCAGCCTGTTATAAAGGATCAACAGAGATCTTCGTGTCGTAAAAAACTCTGAAGAAAGGTACAGTGAAAATCTTTTTATATCCTTTGCAGAAAATGTTCTAAGCAGTGATATGATGTCGTGCCTGACAAGTGGTTTGTTCTTCATTAAATGCCTGTAATGTTACTTCAAATGATAGTGTATAATTTTGCAAAATTGTTTAAAAAACTGTATGAATCAATGAATTAATCAATGCGGGCTTCGTAAACTGACTTCAAATCGGGTATATTTTGCTTTGATGAGTTTTTTGTTTAGGCAATTATTGCTTATTCAAAACAAACCGGAGGATAAGAGATGAAGTCATACAGCAGAAGCATTCGTTTTTTCGTTTTCTCGGCAATACTTGCTATTGTTCTTAGCGGAGTTTATACTGTCCCTGCATTTACAAGTCCGGTTGAAACTGTAGAAGCAGAAATCACCAATGCAAATATATGCCCCGAGTGTTATATAGTTTATGTGTGGATAGAACACGTAAGATGGGCGCAGGTCTATAATTCAGAAGGCAATATGATCGATTTTTATGCCGATCCTGAAAGTTAATACAAAAGTATATCTCACCACCCTCTAGCGCGTGATAGCTTGGAGTGTAAGTGAGCGTTCACTTACACTCTACCTAGCGGGAAGAAACAAACTCCAATTGCAGTGATTCCCCAATCGGTTCTACATCCTTATTTTAACGGGAGGCTATATGCCTCCTGTTTTTATTTTACACCCATACTCCGCTAAATTACGTATATATGAAAATACACTTTCAAACAAGGTTTTCCTTGTTTATATTTGGTATAACAAGATGAATAGAAGAACTGTAATAATATCGATTTGTTTTGCCGCACTATTGCTCTTTTTAAGCAGCAATACTTATTCCCAATGGCAAAGGCTTGCCACCACGGGTAATGTGCCGCATTTAAAAAATGTCTCCTCAATTTACGACCCGCTCGGAAACCGAATAATTGTATTTGGCGGGAGGACCGCAACCGGAATTGATAACACTATGTACAGCCTCAACCTTGCAAATAATTCATGGTCTGTGATCACACCTTTGGGCGGACTTGTGCCCTCAGCCAGGTACACAGCAGATGCATATTATGACATTAACACGAATTCAATGATAATCTGGTCGGGGCAGGGAAACCAGGGTGCGCTGTATAACGATGTGTGGTCGTTTAATCTTGTTTCAAATGTGTGGAGCCGGGTATGGCCCGATAGCAATCAGAGCGGCGTACCTCTCAGAAGATACGGTACTGCATCAATGTTTGAACCGGTATCCGGAAAAATAACTACTTTTGCGGGATTCACTTCAATTGGCAGATTTGAAGATACATGGACCTTTGATGTTAACAGTAAAACATGGATGGATAGAACCAATACACCTCATCCACCGAAACGCTGCCTGCACTCCGGTGTTTACGCTAATGATCTTGGCAGATTTGTGATCTACGCAGGGCAGGATGATAACGGCCTCAGGGATGATATTTGGCAGTGTAACCTGAGCAGCTTTGTATGGAGTAACATTACTCCGGCTATCAAGCCGCCAGGGAGATTCTGGAATTCAATTATTTACTATCCCGGAGGTAATATCCTTATTTACGGCGGTTTGGGTACATCCGCAATGAATGATATGTGGAAATTCAGGATGAATACGAACCAGTGGGAACAGATCATTCCGGGAGGCATTTCACCCGGCGCAAGATGGGGACATGCGGGTCTATATATAGCTTCGCAGGATAGAATGATAATGTTTGGCGGCGAAGGGGATTCATTGTATAACGATACCTGGCAATACAGTAATGTAAGTGTAATTGGAATTGAACCGGTCTCGAATGTAATTCCAAAAGGTTTTAAACTTGAGCAGAACTATCCGAATCCATTTAACCCGGTTACGAAGATAAAGTTCTCAATTCCAAATGTCAAAGCTCAAATGTCAAACACACGGCTATCTATATTTGATGTTACTGGAAAGCTGGTAAGAGAACTGATTGAAAAAAGCCTTCAAGCGGGGGAATATGAGGTCGGGTTTGATGCTTCAGGGCTTCCGAGCGGAGTGTATTATTACAGGCTGGAATCAGGCAGTTACAGCGAAACAAGAAAGATGGTCTTGCTGAAATAGCTCCGTTCATAAAATGCTAAGTGCATTGGATAAACAGCACTTCAGCGAAAGTACATAAATGGGTTACTCTTACCTGCAAATTTAATTAATTGATAAAAGTTTATTTTTTAGCTATTTTTGTGGTTACCATTAAAATTAACAATAACTTAACCTTTTCCCCGTTAATAGGGCGGTTTTAAACAATATGTCAGGCAGAACAGAGAAACTAAAAGCCATAATATCAGAGCTGAATCTTGATGCACTGTATGTAACGCATATTCCAAACATCAGGTATATCAGTGGATTTTCGGGGTCATCAGCATATTTGATCCTCACAAAAGATAAGGACTATTTTTTTACTGATTTCAGGTATAAAGAACAGTCAAAAGAACAGGTCAAAGGATTCGAAATGTTCGTTGATTTTGCCCCATCAATAAAGATAAGCGAAGTTATGAAAGGTGCGGGTTTTAAGAATGTCGGGTTTGAATCAACACATCTTACTGTATCTCAGCTTGAAACACTTAAGCATTCATTCCCCGGAGTTAACTTTGTATCCGTGCAGGAGCGTATTGAACGGCTCACGATGGTTAAAACCGATGAAGAGCTTTCAAGGATAAGGAAAGCATGCGAAATAACAGACCGCGTATTTGAAAAAATGCTTGAGGTTATTAAACCCGGCATGGCAGAAAAAGATGTTTCCGCTGAGATTTCGTACTGGCATAAAAAATACGGCGCGGATAAAGATTCATTTGATCCAATAGTTGCAAGCGGCTGGCGCGGAGCTTTGCCGCATGGCATAGCATCGGATAAAATTATTAATTCAGGCGAAATGGTTACACTTGATTTCGGCTGCATATACGACGGATTCTGTTCGGATCTAACCCGCACAATTTCAGTCGGCGAACCTTCAAAGGAAATGAAGAAGATCTATGATACGGTACTGAAATCACAGATCATGGCAATCAAAGCTGCCAAAGAAGGTGTATCAACCAAGGAAGTTGATAAAGTTGCAAGAGACTTCATAAATGAATCAGGCTACGAAGGTAAATTCGGCCACGGACTTGGGCATGGACTTGGAATTGAAGTTCATGAAATACCGAGCGTAAGCCAGAAGATGGATATGCTGTTTCCGGCAAATGTTGTAGTTACAATAGAGCCGGGTATCTATGTTGAAGGCCTGGGCGGCGTAAGAATTGAAGATGATATTATAATTAAAAATGGCGGCTGCGAAATAATAAACAAAGCGCCTAAAGAACTGATCGTAGTTTAGTACCGAGTTATTGTTAAATTCTTAAATGTATAGACCGCGAAGAACGCCAAGCTCGCGAAAGAATAAAGATCTCAACCATTAGCTACAAAGAGTTTTGGATCCAGTTCTTTCATGATGAAATCAAAAGTTTGTTAAAACTGCAGTAAAGTATAAGGATCAATCCTGGGTTTTAATACGAAACTTATAGAATTGCCATTATGGAACTTGAGAAAATTGGCAGACAAATAGTAGATGCTGCTTATGAAGTACACAAGGCATTAGGACCGGGTTTGCTGGAATCTGCGTACGAAGCTTGTTTGAAATACGAATTGTATTCAAGAAAAATCAAGTATGTTTCTCAAATGGAAATACCAGTAGTATACAAAGGAGTAACCGTTGATATTGCTTACAGACTTGATCTGCTTGTTGAGGAAAAGGTAATTGTAGAGATAAAATCTGTTGAGAGCCTTAATGATTTGCACCTTGCGCAAATTCTATCATATCTCAAAATGAAAGATCTGAATTTAGGTTTCTTGATAAATTTCAATGTGAAATATTTCAAGAATGGAATTAAACGAGTAGTGAATAATTATGTGGGTGGTTGATTACTTAGCGTTCTTAGCGTTCTTAGCGTTCTTAGCGGTTTTGGCGGTTTAAAGGTTCATATATTAGACGCGGAAAATACAAATATAATCCACATAACTCACGACATTTAGTAATATAAGTTAAGAATATTTGAAAAAAGTTTTAATAATTACGTATGATTTCCCGCCGCTTGGCAAGGGAAGTGTGTTAAGGCCTCTAAAGTTCGCGAAATATCTATTGCGCTATGACTGGAAGCCGGTTATCCTTACATCCACACCACGCAGCTATTATTTCAGGGATACAAGCCTGTTAGAAGAAGCCCGGGAGCTTAACCTGGAAATTCACCGTACCAAAGGCAGTACAAGTAACCTGTTAACAGGCAGAAAACTCAAAGATCTGCCAAATGAAGGTTCGCGAAAGCTGAAAAGAAATATCGCACGATACAGAAAGCTGCCTGATGAACACAAGAGCTGGATAGCGAAAGCCGTTAAGCTTGGAAGAGAAATTATTGAATCTGATAAGATTGAGATCATATATGCAACCGGACCATCATTTACAGCTCATGCTGCAGCAGGCGAGCTAAAAGAGCGTTATAAAATACCGCTTGTGACAGATTACCAGGATTCATGGCTGCATTCATCATCTTCGCACTATACCCTGGGTTATCAAAAGCTGCGTACTATGAAGTTGGAGCAGGAAGTAATAAAAGTTACAGACGAGATAATTACAACCAATCGCAGGATCAAAGAATACCTTATTGAAGAGTATGATTACCTGAAGCATGAAGATATTAATATCATAAACCACGGTTATGATGAAGAAGATTTCGCTTCGGCAAGGCAGGGCATACTTCCCGAAAAACCAAAAATGCGTTTCACAAGCGTTGGCGGATTTTTCGACCTTATCACACCAAAATATTTCTTCGAAGGATTAAAGATCGCTCTCGAAAAAAGGCCTGATATGCGCGGAAAGATCGAGGCTTGTTTCATCGGCGGGTTATCCAGGGAAAACCTGAAGCTCATTCAGAAGAATAACATTTCAGATTCAATAGTAAACCCGGGGTATCTTGAACACAGGGATGCGATAAGGTACATGCTTGCTTCAGACGTGCTGTGGTTCATGGTTGGCAAAGGTCCGGGCGACGAAGTTGTATCACCGGTCAGACTGGCAGAGTATTTCGGTTCACGCAAGCCGGTCATGGCATGTGTGCCTGATGGTGCCGCGAAGCAGCTTCTGCGCGGATATGATGCAGTCCGCATCTGCGAACCGGATGAACCCGGCGAAATTGCGCGCCTGATAATTGAGTTCTACGAATTATATACACAGAGAATGATGCCTATACCTGATGAGAATGTGATAAAGAAGTTTGATATTGATAAGCTTACTTACCAGCTCGTAAGATTTTTTGAGTTTTTGAGAGATATTCCGCCGGAGTTTGGAATCAGGGGCAAACACTCCTTGACTTTCGGAGGCTAAAGGATTTAGCCGGCTGCGGAGTTTTGTGAAATACTTGTGTAAATCCTTTCGATAATTTCAACGGTTTTCATTCCTTCAAATGCGTTGGCGGCTATTGTACCGCCGCGGGTGAGCACATCGATCACATTATCATATACTTTACCGTGGTTGCTCATTGAGCCCTGGTAAAAACCATAATCATTTGCGGGACGTGATGCGGGGAGCCCTTCTATCTTAAAATTCTCGATGTTCTGGTATTCCAGCACATTGAGATACTGTCCGCCAATTTTCACTGTGCCTTTTTCGCCGAATACTGTAATAGAGCCCTCCATGTTCTGCTTGTGGCTGTTAACTGTATAATTGATCGAACATAAAGCGCCGTTTGTAAACTCACCGATAACAACGCCGGTATCTTCAAACTCAACCAGTTTTTTGTGCATGAGATTTTTGCCGAGAGCATTCAGTTTGCTGAAATCACCGATCAGCCAGTAGAGCAGGTCAATAAAATGGCTGAACTGAGTGAATAGCGTTCCGCCATCAATAGCTTTCTTGCCTTTCCAGTCAGATTGCCTGTAATACTCGTCATTACGGTTCCAGAAACAGTTCAGCTCAACATTTAGAATATTTCCAAGCTTGCCGGAATTTATTACTTCCTTCAGCGCTGCTACCGGCGGATTGAACCTGTTCTGCTTTACAATAAAAAGATCTTTACCCGAGAGATCAGCTTCTATCATCATCTTTTTACATTCTGCAGTGCTGATAGCCATAGGTTTTTCGCACAGCACATTTTTCCCTGCCTTGAGAGATGCTATTGTATGCTCTGAGTGAAATGAGTTAGGGGTGCAGACTGAAACTACATCAATACTTTGTTCATATTTAAGGAGTTCTGTAATATCATAGTAAGCTTTCGAGCCAAATTTATCCGCAAAGTCATCTGCTCTTTCAGGCTTGATATCGCAAACGGCTGTTAACTCCGAATTTTCATTAATTATCTCAGCGTGGCGTAGGGCAATTCTTCCGCAGCCTATGATGGCGAATTTAATTTTGCTCAATTTATGCTGTAACTTTCCTATATGGATTATTCTTTCGGCTCAATATGTAAATATCCTAAAAAAGAAATGGTATTTCAAGTTAATATGATGAAACGGTAGAAGCAATCGTTATTGACACGTCTTCTGACTTTTACCGCTTCTGTTTTGACATTTGAGCTCTTGACTTTCGCTTTTTGAAAGTTTGTCATTTGACATTGAGCTCTTATTCGTATTTAAGCGTTCCCACCCACTCAAGGTAGTCTTTTTCAAGATCGGATAGTTTTTTACCGGTTATGTGCTCGGTTTGTTTAATGCCGGTGTTATCTTCAGTGTATGTATCCCTGAAATGTTTGTAGAAATTCTTCAACAGGCCCTTTTCCTGCAGGTACATGCAGAAATATCTTGCCTGTGAATAATTTACGTCGCTGCGGTCACCGTAGAATTCATTCCAGTCCGTTTTCATCAGCTTATCAAGTGAAGTGTATGACTTATCAGCAATCGCATCCTGCAGCGCCGGCAGGCGCCAGTTTACATAGCCGAGGATGATTTTATCATTCAGCGAACACCTTTCGTAAAGAGAGCCAAGCCCCTCATTGAACCATGAAGGTACATCCGGGAAATCATACCTCACCAGCGCATGGGTCATTTCGTGCACAAGCGTACCTGTTCCGGTATTTATATTCATAAGCATTGTCTGTTCCGAGGGTTTATAGTATCCGTATCTGGATAGGTCGTCGTCATCATAGAGCTTCTTAGCCCAGTAGCGGTATGTTTTGTCATCTTTGAAGAGGAATATTGTTGTGGGTCCGCCCGGAGTTGTTTGGAGGTAATCATTGTAGAAACATTCAACAGCTCTATCTATAGTATTCTTTAATATCTTATTCGTTTCAGTTTCATCCAGATTACTTGCGATCACAAAATATGAATGGCTTTTTACTATGAAGTCACCGGAAAGAAGCCCGCCAAGCTCGTTAACACGGTATGTATAATCTGCCAGGGAAGAGTCACGCTTCATTGTTACAACACGTTTTTCGGGAGTTGTTTTTTCAGCCTCGAAGCTGCAACTTATCGAAAGGAACAAAAGTATCAAATAAACAGAGATGATTTTCATTGGAATTCTGCAGTTAGTTAAACTAATCAGGTGGTTTGTATAATAGTATTAAACTATAGCTTAAGTTGATTGTTCCAGCCTAATAAGCGTTAGGTAAAGTATTGAAAATATGTGTTATTTACAAATTTTTACAGCTAATCAATCAAAATATTATCATATTAATAGCAGATGATTTCAGGTAAGTTAAAAATTCACGACTGCTTGAAATAGTGTATTAATTTCATTAATTTAATGAACTAAAATAAGACAAATTATTGAACAAAAATAACGCTAAAATCGAGACAGAAATCCCGAAGAAGGAAATTTTAGAGCCCGAGGTTTTGCCCGATAAGGAAACTGAAACTGATGAGTTTTCGGAAGCAGAAGATAACCCGTTAGATAAACTGAATCCGGCAGAGCTTGATACAAGGAAAAAGGATTTCGAGAAGGAAGCAGTTCCTCACATGAAGATCCTGTATAACTACGCTTTAAGAATGGCCGGCGATCAGCTTGAAGCTGATGACCTGGTGCAGGACACGTATATGCGCGCTTTCAGGTTCTTCCACAAGTTTGAGAGAGGAACTAATTGTAAGGCATGGCTGTTCAGGATAATGAAGAATTGTTACATCAACAAGTACAGGAAGAATAAAAAAGAACCCTCGAAAGTTGATTATGAAGATGTACAGAACTTTTACGATTCGATAAGAGATGATGTTGTAGATCCCAACGATCTTGAACATAAGGTATTCAGCAATTTGCTGGATGATGAAATGATGAATGCCCTGAACTCACTTCAGGATGATTACAAAACCGTTGTTATACTGTGTGACCTTGAAGGATTAAGTTATGAAGAAATAGCCGAGTTCCTTGATGTACCGATTGGCACAGTAAGAAGCAGGCTGCACAGAGGAAGAAAAATTCTGCAGAAGAAGCTTCAGGATTATGCAAGATCCAGGGGTTATACTGTAGAGCCAATAAGCTGATCTAAAAATTTTAAAACATAGCCGCTGCCGGGTTTATTTTCCCTGCGGCGGAGTTCTCTCTTTAAAAGAGACGGAGAAAAAAACAATTTTCACAAACCATCAAATATCATGCCTATGGGTCTAAATACTACTGCTTTCAACATTGATGAATTAATCACATCATACGCAGACAACCAAATCTCAGATCCTGAAACGAAGAAACAGATCGAAGAGCTTTTAAGCAAAGATCCAAAGCTTAACGCTAAATACAGATCAGAAGTTCTTACAAAAAACCTCTTGAAGAGCAGGATCCCGGAAGCCGAGCTTCCGCAGGCAACTTACAATAAGGTCATGGTTTCAATAGATGGACTTATTGCGGATTCAAAAAAAAACTATGCACAGCAGCACCCTGCTGTTGTAATTGAGCCTGAGTACCCATCCTTTTGGCAGACCCTCAAACAGGCATTCACAGAAAAATTTATCGGGGTACCAAGATATGCGTTCGCCGTTGTGATATTCCTTATCATTGGCGGACTTTTTGTTTTTTCAAGCAGCAAGAAAGTTAAGAATCCGTATATACTTGCAGGCTCTGAAAGCAGCATTATGATCCAGGCTCTAAACAGCTTTCACAAGGTCATGAATGGCGATGTTAAACCGCAGCTCACTTCAAGCAATGCGGCAGAAGTAGAAAAGTATGTTATGGATAAAGCGCATTTCGATCCTTATGTTCCGCAGATCGAGAATTTCAGCCTGGCAGGTGTTGTGTGTAATGAATACCACGGCCAGCAGCTTGCGCATCTTGTTTATAAGGATCCCGAAGGCAGGATGATCTACATTCTGCAGGTCCCGGTAACGGCATTGCAGAAAAAAGACCTTGAGCTTCCCGATGACGTACACAACGAGATAACACGCGCTAAATATTATATGTGTGATGAAGTAGATGAAGAAGATTGTACTATGACGCTGTGGTACAAGGAAAATAATATTTGTGCCTCAATGACAACTATGCCCAAGCAGCAGATGTACACAACATTCACAAGATTTAATAAATAACTCTCAATAATAAAATGTATAAGCTTCTATCGGTTTTAGTGTTCACAGCTTTACTGGCATTTAACTGCTCAAAAGAAAACACAATAAAAACAGATAAACCTGCCGATGATAAAAAAACCACGCAGCAGGACCCGACTAAAGATCAGAACAAACAGGTAACCGGCTCTACCGCATCATTCAAAGTAAGCGAAGTTGACAGCGATGTGAAGAAGAACGAGCTTGTTGATTTTAAATGGAGCGAGAACGGCAAAGAGATGAAGCTTTCCGATTACAAAGGAAAAGTTATCCTGCTGAACTTCTGGGCAACATGGTGCCCGCCGTGCAGAAAAGAACTGCCAGACCTTTCAACAATTTCAACCGAACTGAAGGATAAAGATTTCAAAATGATAGGTGTATCTGTCGATGATAACCAGGAAGTGCTGAATAGTTTCCTGCAGACAAATAATCTTTCATACACAATTGTATATGAACCTGAGCAGCTAGTTACAAAGTATATGAGCGCAGCCGGCCAAAACCAAAATGTTGTGCCGCAAACATATATTATCGATAAGAACGGCAAAGTTGTTGAAGCTATCATGGGTTCAAGAAGCAAAGCTGATTTTCTTGGTATGATAAAGAAGTATCTGTAAAAGAAAAATTTCAGATTCATCCAAAGCCCGCTCCGATTAACCGGGGCGGGCTTTTTTTTTGTGTAGGGAATCCAGACCCCTACCTCCCCTTGAAAGGTAGGAGCCGGCATTTCGTGCAAACGCTCCACATAATGACAATTGCTCTGCCTGAGCTATGCTACAAATTTTTTAGGCATTGATAAATCAATGATTATCAATTAAACTTGTGGTAAGGGAAAGACCCTTTCCCTTAAATTACCTAATCCCGCAAATGAAACGTTGCGCCAAAACACCCGATTTAAGAATTTCC
>JACSRQ010000050.1 GCA_014879675.1 Ignavibacteria bacterium | reverse complement strand
GCGAAGGCGGGTCACGAAGTGCTCTTCTAAATCTCTGGTGAAGAGATTCAGAATGATACCGGTGCGGGCTGGATGGACCAGAGCTTGTTGCCGGATCCGGTATCGAAAGCCAATACGCCGTCACCTTTGAATTTAAGCAATACCAGGTTTTCCAGCCGCGAAACCGAGATCTTATCTTTTGTGGAGTGAAGGCTTTGCTGTGAGTTCTGCACTTCGTCAATTTTCATATAGTCAAAAAGCCCATCCTGCTGAACAGACCACAGTTCTTTTCCTGTTTTTGCATCAACACAGGTAAAGATCCTGTTCGCTTTTTTCCCTGCCTCATCCAGTGAGACTAAAAATACAAATTCTTCATCCTGCGCGTAAATAATTCCTTCAATGTAATTTTTATCAGATGCCTTTTCGGAAGTTGCCCGGTAGTTTTTCAGCATTCCTTCTCTTCCCGCATAGCTCATTAAGGTAGATCTATGCGTTAATATTTGTTTAACGGGTGCGGTGATGCGATAGAGCTGTCTTCGCGCATCGTTATTCTCGTTTGCCAAAGCGTAAATATAAGATTCGCCCTCCGAATTTTTCTCAAGGGCTGCCTTCAATTCTTTTTCGCTGCTGTACATTTTTTCATGGTCAACGCTGAACACAAGGTTTTTCCTGCCGTCCTTTGTTTCAAACGAAGCATACCGGTCTTCGGCCCTGTAGTTTACCTCGGTAATACCGCTGCCAAGATCAGGGTAAACAGCGATGAAATCTTTCGTCTCCGAAATGAGCTTTCCGGTCAGTGCGTCATAAACATTCACTCCCGCCTGTGTTTCGTGGTATGACCTAATAAACTGGTATACTTTCCCGTTATTCAAAGCAATGCTTGTTGATGTTACCACATCGGGATATTTGAATTCAGAGCTGCCTGTGATGCTGTTGCTCACCGGGTCATAGATATAGACAATGGTTTTACAATCAATACAGGCAACACCGGTTGAATAATGTCCCGGCCGTTTTGTGGTTTCGATATATGTTTTGGAGGCATCTGTTAGAATGAATATTCTAGATGTGGTGGCTGTGGAAGTTACCGGTAACGCATCTATGAAGCCGCCTGAAAACCGTTCATCGACATTTCTTGTGCCGGTGAACTTATCCTTATCGCTCAGCTTGGTGAACTTATTGGTCAGATCTTCGACCGTATCATTTACCTTGTCGAAAATTAAAAACATCGCCAGTGCGGTGCCGCCAAGGATCAACACAAGAAGAATAAGGCCGGCGAACAGGCATCCTTTTTTTGATTTTTTTCTGCCGTATATTTGCTGCTGCATTCCCCCCGGTCCGTACGAGTAATTGTGCTGTGGTTCCATATATCTGCTTTTATTTAATTGTATTAAATATATGAAATATTGTTCCAAAGTTTAAGCAACTTAGGTTCAGATCCGGCAGAAAAATAATTGCAATTGTTTTTGGGATAACTGAATTGAAGACACTTGTATCATCTTTTAGCATGATATTTATCGTATTGCCTAAATACCACCGAACGAGTATTTACAAAACAGTTACTATAGAATATATTTGAGTTGAAAGTAACCATTATCCTTTATTTAATGAACTCAAAATGTATAAAATTAAGAACTTTGAACCTTTGCTCTACATTTCTGCACTCGTACTGGGGCTGTTGTTTGTTCAGGGCCTGCTAGCGCAATCAGGCGGAAATGCGGTTGACCTGTATAACGAAAATTACCTTCTTCACGGCGATTTTATAGATATGGGTTCTCCCAACTACGGACTTACCAACAAGATAACAGTATGTGCCTGGGTTAAGTGGAATGTCAATCCGCAAACATACATTAATAATCACAACGAAACAGAAGGAAGGTATGCCGATATTATTGCAATGGACCGGCATACGGTTAAAGATAATGGCCAATTCTGGTTTCAACACTCAAGCAGCAATACTTCCTTCCAGTGGACAGTGCAAACAACTTCTTCAAGAAGGAGCGTTACTTCTTCTACGACACCTGTGATCAACACTTGGTATTATGTTGCAGGTGTTTATGATGATACGGACCCTTCAAAATCACTTAAGATATATGTTAACGGCGTGCTGGAAAACTCGGATAATAATCTCAGCGGAAATATCAACACATATAACGCATTATTCAGGCTCAATATCGGCAGGCTGCCAAGCGGTTATAGGCTTTTTGCCGGAGAGCTGGATGAGATCAGGTTATACAAACGCGCGCTCACACAACAGGAGATCAAAGAGCAGATGCTTTCGGGTCCAACTGTCAACAGCACAGATATGCTCAGTTACTGGGATATGAATAATTCTACCGGTGTAACTGTGACCGATAACGGCAGCGCGGGTATTAACGGAACATTCTACAGCTCACTGGTTGATGTACACGATACTTCTTCTGTTCCGCAATATGTTATTTATGATAATGATAAGTTATGGGTTAACAACACATGGGCAGGCAAACGTATAGTTACAATAGCAGGCGACGGGACAGGCGAACTGAATACGGTTCTATCAAACGATTCAATCAGGGTTGTTCTTTCTAATCCATGGGTTACAAAGCCGCGCCTTGACGACCTGGGTTCAGGAACAGGTATGACATGGTACGGCATAATAGATTCTGCCGAAACCACGCAATGGAAGAAGTCAACAGCCCCTTTGGGCAGGGAGTCGATCTACCTTATTACGCAGGATACAGTACCATTAGGAGATAATGGGGGATTCATAGTTACAAATATTACTTCAACACCCAGTTCCACAAATAATCTTGTTGCTTACTATTCCGGAACTGCGGCAGGACCGCCCATATCAACCGGTGAAACATTTCCGGCCGGTATTGACAGAAGATCAAATATTGTTTGGGGTGTTTATGAGTGGGGAAGCGTAACGGCAACTGTTGCTCTTCAATTTGATGGTGTAGCAGGTATACTTAATGTGCCGAACCTGAAACTGCTTCGCAGAAGCAGAAACTCAACATCATGGTCGGAAGTAACAACGGCAATACTTGATACAGATATTATGACATTCACAATTACAGGCGTTACTACTTTTTATGAGTATTCCATCGGCGGTAACGCGGGGAATCCGCTTCCGGTTACAATTGGAAGCCTTGGGCTTTCTGTAAACGATAACAATGTATTGATAAGCTGGAAGACTGTTTCTGAATTGAATAACAGCGGGTTTGAAATTGATAGATATGGCACGGGTTCGAACGGTGCAGGTGAGTGGTCAAAGATCGGGTTTGTAAAGGGTGCAGGCAGTGTGAATGAAGAAAGAGAGTATTCCTTCACCGATAAAGGCCTGAACAAAGGAACGTATACTTACAGGCTTAAGCAGATAGATTTCAACGGTAATTATGAATACTTTAATATAACAAATGCCGCAAACATTGGTTCGCCGGGCAAAAATGAAATATCGCAGAATTATCCTAATCCTTCAAATCCGGTTTCGGTGATCGAATACAGGGTTGCAGCGAGATCGCTCGTGAGGCTGGTAGTTTACGATCTCACCGGGAAGGAAGTAGCAACGCTGGTAAATGGCGAGCTCGATGGCGGGTATTATTCAGCACGGTTTGACGGAACAAATATTTCAAGCGGAATATATTTCTACAGGTTTACCGCAGTGAATGCAGATCAAAATTTTACAGAAACCAAAAGGCTAATACTTATCAAATAACTGAAAAGAAAGGAAGGAGGTATCCATAGAGCAAAAACACGCGGGCTTTACCGCTCCCAGAACCTGAATTCATCCGGGATCTGAGAAATGGAAGTCCGCAGCAGCACAAAATTTAAAAATAGATATTTCCTCGAAAAGTAACCCGCTCCAAGTGAGCGGGTTTTTTTATGCAGCAAAGCGGCCTTTTTATAAGGTAATTTTAATTAGAACTGCTTGATCTTTGATTCAAAACTGCCATGCAATCCCGAAAAAATATCTTTGAGTAGTCAATCGGTTCACAAATACTTACAAAAAATGCCCGCTATCAGACATTTTCATAAAAACCGCCAAAATTTACAGTTCACTTTCGTTCAAATTTCTCTTTGCATTCAATAATCAGTTCGAATATCTTTAGTTCAGAAAATAAATATCACAATATCAGAAAGAAATTAAAAATACCTTAAAATGGCACTTAGAAAACGAAATCCCTCATCAAAAGTGACAAAAGCCGAAAAAAGGCTTGAAGCAATGAATGAACTTGACCTGATGCATGAAAAGAGGATCAATTACGGCGGCGACCAGAATCCGCTGACCACAACAGAGATGAGCGCACAAATACAAGAATGCCGGATGCTGATAAATGAATACAATAATATGCTTGAAATGGCAGATAGTAAATCAGAACAGATAAAAAACACAGAACAGAAGCTTGGGGAGTATTATACCCGGGTTCTTGCGGGCGCTAAGAGCATATACGGCGTCGATAGCGATGAGGTAAAAGCGCTTGGCGGAACAAAAAGAAGCGAAAGAAAACGACATGCCCATCAATTGTAATACTCATTTAGCAGGAAGGGATGAAAAAAATGAAAACAATTCTGAAAGATATATTGCTTCACTGACCAGATGATCAGAGAATCCCTGAAACTTTATATTATTTTTAAA
>JACSRQ010000168.1 GCA_014879675.1 Ignavibacteria bacterium | reverse complement strand
GGATGAATGCGGTGAAATACCAATTCGAGAAACTGCAACACACCCCGGCACTAAAGTGCCACCCCTCTCCAGAGGGGAATTATTTTTGCCCTGTTTCCCAAACTCCAGAGTTTGTCTCAATACAAATATTTTGATTTATATCTGAACATGAATTTTTTGATTTTTGAAGATTTTCGTGTAGAGACGACCCGGTGGGTCGTCTCCTAATGAGTTTTGAGACAGACTGTCCAGTTTGGGAAACTACTAGTTCACTCATTCCCGGGGGGGTGAGGTAAAAAACTCATCCGATGACTGGATTACGAAACTCCTCAGGATATAGTATGGCCAGTCATCGGATGAATGCGCTTCTGGTTCACTCATTTCTGAATCACAAGCTACTCGTTCCACAAAATTAGAGCTTGCAGATTCATCGCACCGAGCAGATAAATGTATTTTTGTGATCTCGCTTTTTGGGATTCGTGGCACGAGAAGTTGCCCTGCTTCTCTCCCCCTCTCCTCCGAGGAGAGGGGGACGGGGGGTGAGGTGAAAGTCAAAAGTACGTATGGTAAATTATATTCTTAAAACTATAAAGAATTTTTCTCTATATTTAGGAATAATTTTATAGAAATCTTGAAAATCATCTTAAAATCCGCGATTTTTGCAGCCGTGATGTTCACATGTAGCTGTGTTTATACGCAAACTGATACCATGCGAACTTCTGCCGATTCCATGCGTACTGCAGCCGATTCACTCCGCACCACGGGCGATACTGTTGATGTGAGAGATAATAATGCCATCGAGATGCTGCTGGAAAACCAGACGGATGATTCGGAGGATTCAAAGCTGCTTGAAACGATGCAGCAGCTTGAGGCAAACCCAATTGACCTCAACTCAGCAAATTCAGGCGAGCTGCAGCGGGTACCATACCTTGATGCCATAATATCCTCGCGGATAATTGCTTACCGTGTAAAAAATAAAAAATTCTATTCCATAGCAGAGCTCCGCTCTGTGGAAGGCATCGATGACGACCTTTACGGTAAGATCAAAAAATTTGTAATGGTCAAGAACTCCACCGTTGATTTCATCAAAGATGAGTTCGGTCTTGTTAACAGCAGCAAGAACAGCCGGAACAGCTTCTTCAGGAATTTAAGGATTGAGTTCCGCACAAGGTTTTCAAACGATCTGCAGCCAAGCAGGGGGTATTTAGATACTACATATCTAGGCAGCCGCCCTAAATTCTATAACAGGCTCCTGGCAAAATATACAACAGGCGGTTACATTTTCACGGGCAGCCTGCTGACCGAAAAAGATCCTGGCGAACAAAGCTTAACGGATCATATCGGCGGATTTTTTGAAATGAAGTCACCGCTTATATTGAACCAGCTTCTTGTTGGAGATTATTCGCTGGAGTTTGGCCAGGGAATAACGCTTTGGGGCTCATATTCCTTTTCAAAAGGCAATGATGCGGTTTCGGGCATAAAGAAAAAAGGCGATGATATAGACTCATACAACTCGGTGAACGAAGTGCAGTACTTCCGTGGTGTAGCCGGTAAGCTGAAGCTCGGTACGCCGGCAGGGGATCTGAGCCTGTTCGGATTCTACTCTGATAATTACATCGATGCCTCAATTGATACAACTTTAGACATGCTGTCTTCTTCCTATGAAGACGGCAATCACCGTACAGAATCAGAACTTAACAGGCGGAATTCAGGCAAGGAAAAACTACTGGGAGGCAGGCTGTTATATGAATCGAAGATACTCGGTACAACTAAAATCGGTCTCACTTATTATAATTCTGAATACAGCAAGCCATTTGAATACAAAGGGCTTTATGACTTCTACGGCACAAAAAGTAATGCGCTGGGAATTGATTACGACATAGTCTATAAGAACATAAACATCTTCGGCGAGTGGGCACGAAGTTATACCGATAAAGTTGGGGGCGTGACGGGAGTAAAATTACTTTTCTTCAAGCTTGCAGATGTGATATTTATGGTGCGGAATTATCCAAGAGATTTCATAATGCTTCATTCATACGGATTCGGCGAGCAAAGCGGTACTTCTCAGAATGAATTCGGGATCTATTCCGGTATCCGCTTCAAGATAGGGAAGCTGGCAGTTGTGAATGCGTATTTTGACCAGTATAAATTCCCCTACGCTACATTTTATAATCCGATACCCACAACAGGAAATGATTTCCTGGTTTACACGGAGTGGAATGTAACGCGGAACCTGAAGCTCTTCACAAAATATAAAAACGAAACCAAGGAAGATGTAATAAAGGTTAACAACCAATATGGCATTGAAGAAGAAAAGATCTACGACAGGGGCCAAAGGAATTACAGGATCCAGTTTGATTATGATATTTTCAAAAAGCTGAGAGTACGCAGCAGGTTTGAATATGTGTTTGTGGATTATGCCGGTTACCAGACATCGCAAAAAGGAATGCTGTTCTTTTCGGATATCAGGGCAACGGTGTTTAATAACCTGGTGCTTGATAGCCGTTTCGTGATATTCCAGACTGATTCATTTGATTCCCGTATATACGAGTATGAGAACGAGATCAGCGGAGTTGTATCCAACCAGGGTATGTATGGCAAGGGCCGCAGGTGGTACCTGCTGTTGAAATACCGGCCGTATAAATTCCTCGAGCTCTCGGCCAAGTATGCCGAAACTATTATTGAAGGAGCTAAATCAATCGGTTCAGGCAATGATGAGGTAATGGGCGACCTAAAGAACAGGTTCACACTTCAGCTTGAACTCAAATTCTGATCACAGGCCAGTTAAACAACAATACTGCAAAAACGCCTGCCGTATAAAATTGCTGAACCCTGCCTTATTAATAAACAGCCGGAACAATTGAACAACAGGAAAATAGAAGAGATAATTTGCATCCTGCAAAAAGAGTTTCCCGGGCAGAAAAGCGCACCGGGCAAAGCAGACCCGCTGGATATTTTAATAGCAACAATGCTCTCGCAGAATACAACCGATAAAACGAGCTATATCGCATTTTGCAACATCAAAAGTGAGATAGGCAGCTGGGAAGAAGTTTTGAAGGCGCCGCCAGCAAAGCTGAAGAAAGCGATCCGTGTTTGCGGACTTGCAAACCAGAAATCCGCCGCGATAAAAGGGCTGCTAAAAGGATTAGAGCAAAAGCATGGTAAGCTGAGCCTGAACTACATGAATAAGATGACCAGTGATGAGATATTCGATGAGCTGCTGGAATATAACGGGATAGGCGTAAAAACAATTTCATGTATGCTTGCTTTCAGCCTGGGAAGAGATGTATTCCCTGTAGATACACATGTTCACCGTGTATGCAACAGGCTGGGGATAGCACAGGCATCAACCCCACTCAAGACATTTGAGCAGATGAAACACCTTGTTCCCGAAGGAAGTAAATTCATGTTTCATACACTTCTGATAAAATTCGGCAGGAAAATATGCCGCTCCGCGGCGCCGCTTTGCGGCAAATGTCCGCTGTACGATCATTGCGAGTTTCCTGAAAAGGAATTTTTTGCGGAAAAAACATCTGCGGAGCCCAAAGAAAACAATTTTATCATACTAGAGCACGTTTAACAATTGAAATTCGACAGGAAAAAAGTACATAAGATACTCGTAATAAAGCCAAGCGCAATTGGTGATGTATTGCTATGTACTCCCGTAATTGAAAACCTGCGCCACAATTTTCCTGATGCGCAGATTAACTTCCTCACTCAAAGCTATTGCAGCGACGTGCTTGCCGGCAATCCATACCTTGACCGCATTCTGACATTCGATATCGGCAAGGGCGATAGCTCATACTGCCTTATCAAAAATATTAATCACCAGAAATACGACCTGATAATTGACCTGTTCGGAAATCCACGCACTGCTATAATAGTATTCAACAGCGATGCGCCTTACAGGGTTGGCTTCAAATTCAACTGGCGCTCTCTTGCTTACAATATCCGCGTTAAGCCGCGAAGCAGCAAGGTGCATAATATCGAATTCAATCTGGATGCATTGCGCGCTCTGGGACTGGAAATAACAAGCAGCAAACCTGTATTTGTAACCAACACAGTGCATGAAGAGTTTGCCGATAATTTTTTCCTTTCAAATTTACTGGTAAAGAATGAAGTTATCGGGCTGAATCCTTCCGGCACATGGCCAACAAAAGTATGGTATCCTGAAAAATTTGCAGAGCTTGCGAAGATGTTCCCCGAAAAATACAAAATACTTATCTTCTGGGGATACGGCAAAGAAAAGGAAGATGCCGAAAAGCTGCAGGCGATGATAGGTCCGCGTGCGATTCTCATTCCCGAAGCAGGTCTGAAATACATGGCATCACTCGCCAAACGCTGCAAATTATTTGTAACAAACGATACGGGTCCGATGCACATAGCGTGGGTATCAGGTGTGAATACCGCGGCGATCTTTGGACCGACAAACTCTGAGTTGCAGGGGCCGCTAAGCAGCAACTCTATTATAATAAAAAATGAAGGGCTGCCATGTCTCGGCTGCAACTTAACGCAGTTAACTGAGTGCCCGAATTCACACAAGTGCATGAGGGATCTTGAGCCGAAATATGTATATGATAAAATTTTGAGTTTTATAAAGTTATGACCTTAAATTGGAACTAAATCTGCCCATACCAAAGTTAAATAGCTTGAAGAAGGAAAGGAATAATAAATTGAAAAAATTCGGGTTTTTGGCAGCATTTATTGTGCTTCTGATAAGCTCAATAACATCAGCGCAGAACGCATTTGAAGATGCGCTTGCTAAAGCAAAAAGTGAAGATAAAATACTTATAGTTGATGTTTACACTGACTGGTGCGGATGGTGCAAAAAGATGGATAAGGAAGCATACAGCAATCAGGATGTGAAGGATCTCATCGCCGGCAGCTTCGTATTTGTAAAGCTGAATGCTGAAGGTACGGACAAAATTAAATATAACGGCAAAACATACACAGAAACCGAACTTGCAGCTTATTTTGAAGTGACAGGTTACCCAACTACGGTATTTATTGAACCAAACGGGAAACAGATCGAGTTCAACTACGATAAATCAAAAATGAAGAACATACCGGGATATTTCAAAACCGATGAATTCAAAAAGATACTTCAGTATTTCAAAGATAAAAAGTATAAGGATACAGACCTTAGTACTATAGTATAGCGTTGAAGTGGAGTTATATCTATAATATGCCAAATTGAATCAAAGGGCGGATAAATGATCTGCCCTTTTTTGTTAAGAAGCTAGTACCGAATTAGTTAAGAGCACGGTTACTTTGTTAGCATTAGGTTAGGCCTCCCGCCACAACCCCCATTTTCGCAACATTTCCTTAATCCTATCCAAACATATCTCTCATATACGGCTAATCCTATTTAACAATATTTGTATTAATAACGAAAATTCAAAGCAGGTATAAACCAAAAATGAGAATAAGAATAATACTTTTGTTTTCCACCCTGATACTTTTTACCACAGGTGTTTACAGTCAATCAGGCAGTATCACCGGTAAAGTTCTGGATGGCACTAACGGCAGCGTACTGCCCGATGCAGTAGTTAAAATTGAGAAGGTCAATAAGGGAACCGCCAGCGACCTTGAAGGAAGATACACTTTTGAAAACATAGCCAGTGGAGAGCTTAATGTTAAGGCATCGTATGTTGGTTATATTGCCCAGGATGTTAAAGTAAACGTTAAGCCGGGTGAAGTTGTGAATGTTGATTTTGTTCTTCAGCCCGAAGGCACGCTTACCGATACAGTTACAATTGAGGCTACAAGGATACAGAACAATGACGCTGCACTGCTTTTGGAACAGAAAACTGCGGATAAAATCCAGGATGGAATATCGAGCCAGCAGATCAAAAGAACACCGGATGCCGTTGCTTCAGATGTTTTGAAGAGAGTTATAGGTGTAACAATAGTTAACGATAAGTTTGTATTTGTACGCGGGAATTCTGAGAGGTACAACAACACTACTCTTAACGGAATAATGCTTCCCAGTACCGATCCGGATAAAAGAGCGTTTTCATTTGATATTTTCCCCTCATCGCTGCTGGATAATATAATAGTAACTAAATCTTTCACTGCAGATCAGCCGGGAACAACTTCAGGGGGATTGGTACAACTTCATACAAAAGATTTTCCTGATGAGTTTAGTGTGAACTTTCAAACATCAGGTGGTTTTGTTTCAGAGACCACAACAGATGATTTCCTTACTTACAATGCAGGTCAGAAGAAATTATTGTTCTTTAACACAGGAATTGATGATGGAGGAAGAGAACTTCCCTCCGGTATTCCAAACGAACCTTTTACGGGTCAGAATAATTATGGTAAACTCTTCAGGGATAACTGGAAACAGGAGAATGTGAGAGCGCCTTTTAATGGCGGGTTAAATTTTTCGGTAGGCGGCAAAGTAAATCTGTTTAATAATCCACTGGGAATTGTGTTCGGTTATTCTTATAAAAATGCTTTCCAGAACAAAGTTATCGAAAGAAGTGAGTTTAACGGCGATACAACGCAGATCATCCAGGCAAATGGAAGATCATCGGAGTATTCAGTAAACAACGGTGGAATATTGAACTTAAGCTACAAACTTGGAGATAACACCAAGCTGAGTTTTAAAAATACTTTGTCAATATCTTCTGAAGATGAAACAGAGTACTTTGAAGGTTGGAGAAAAGTTGTTTTCAGCGCGGGCGATGAAGACAGAAAAATGTATAAAACCCAGTTTGTACAGAGAGAATTATTTTCAAGCATGGTTTCCGGTAACCATTATATAAAGAGCTTAAGGAACATGAACGTTCAATGGCGTGCTTCTTATTCTGAATCAAACCGCCAGGAACCGGATTTAAAAAGAGCGTATTACAGAAAAGAGCTTAATAGCGAGGATGCGTATGCTGTGCCTTTAACATCAGTGCCAAACCAAAATGTAGGCAACAGGTATTTTTCAACCCTGCTTGATATAAACAGAAATGGTGGATTTGACGTAGAATTTGATCTGTTGAAGATCCGGAAAAAGGACCCGGTTTCAAAACTGAAACTTGGCGGTTATTTGGTAGGAACGGATAGAAATTTCAGCGCAAGGAGCTTTGATCCGTTTGTTCCTTTTGGAGCTTTTGTAAACACGACATTGCCGCTTGAAGAGTTATATGCTCCCGAAAATATTGACTCACTTAAGATCAACTATGTTGAGGTAACATCATCAAGCGATGCTTATACAGCTAACGAAAATTTGTACGCGGCTTTCATTTCATATGATATGCCGATAGGCAAATTCAGGTTAGTTAGCGGACTGAGGTTTGAGTACAGCGAGCAGAAGTTAAGCAGTTATTTAAGATCATCTAACCAGCCTGTAAATGTCAATTTAAAAACCAATGACTATCTGCCAACATTTAACTTATCTTATGCCTTAAATGATAAGACCAATATCAGAACTTCATTCTCTCAGACTGTATCAAGGCCTGAGTTAAGAGAACTTGCACCATTCGGCTTTGTTGACTTTGTAACTGACGGTGATTTTTCGGGAAACCCTGATCTGAAATCGAGCCTTGTACAGAATTATGACCTTAGATTAGAAATGTATCCTAATGCAGGCGAAATACTTGCACTTAGCCTGTTTTATAAGAACTTTGATAGCCCTATCGAAAGGGTAATTATCCCAACCACGCTTTCACCTACACCATCATATACTTTTGCAAATGCAGAAGAAGGGGCAGTGAATTTCGGACTTGAAATAGAGGCAAGAAAGAACTTAGGTTTTATTAATAAAATCCTAAAGCACTTCTCATTTAACCTTAATCTTACACTGATAAATTCGAAGGTAAATCTTGAAGGAACCGGTTCATCCGGTAACGAAAAGGAAAGAAGAATGCAGGGGCAGGCGCCATATGTTATTAATGCGGGATTATACTACGATAACAGCATTGGCACAAGTGTTAATCTATCATACAACCGTTCAGGCGATAAAATATCAGAAGTTGGCAGGATCGGGTTTGAAAATGTTTATGAAATGGGCAGGAGCCTGCTTGATCTGAGTATTTCACAGAAGTTCCTGAAGAATTTTGAAGTGAAATTTACTGCAAAGGATCTTATCAATGAAGACTTGATATTTACGCAAAAAGTGAAAAGCAACTCAACTGCAACAGATGCAACCATTGAAAAAGTTGTAAGAAGGATTAAAGCAGGTATCGGCTATTCATTATCATTTGGATATAAATTTTAAAATTAACAATACAATAATCATTAAGGAGAAAAAATGAAAAAGCTCAACATTTTGTTATTCATGGCTCTTATGTTTGCTGTAATTACAGCTTCGTATTCACAGCCTGTGGATTCAACAACATTAAATGTTTCAAGTATAACAAATACGGTCACTCTGAACGCCGGAACGGTATATATAATGAAAGGCTACAACTATGTAAGAAACGGCGGAAATCTTGTCATTCCGGCCGGCACCATAATTCTTGGTGAAAAAGCAACAAATCTTAAAGGAGTATTAATAATAGAACGCGGCGGTAAAATACATGCTAACGGTACAGCATCACAGCCGATCGTTTTCACAAGCCGCCAGCCTGCAGGTCAGAGAGCACCGGGTGACTGGGGTGGAATCATTATGCTTGGAAGATCCGGGATCAATACCGCTTCAGGAAATGATTCTGCTGAGATTGAAGGCTTTGGAGCAGGTCAGGGACCGATATACGGCGGTCAGCCTAGAATTGATACTGACAGCTCGGGTGTGATGAGATATGTGAGGATCGAATTTGGCGGTATCAACTTAACAGGTGTATCAGGTAATGAGATCAACGGATTAACAATGGGCGGCGTAGGAAGCAGAACCGTTATTGAATACGTTCAGGTAAGTTATTGCGGTGATGATTCATTTGAATGGTTCGGAGGAAATGTAAATTGCAAATATCTTATTTCTTATAAATCAGTTGATGATGATTGGGATTGTGATAACGGTTACAGGGGCAGGGTTCAGTTTGGATTGAGTGTGAGGGATAGCGGCATTTATGATCAAAGCACTTCTAATGGTTTTGAAATTGATAATAACACCAACTCACCAACCAGCGGAAGTTTTAGTACACCAAGAACAACTCCTATCTTTTCAAACATGACAGTAATTGGGCCATTCAGCTCAACTGGTCTAACGTTAAATTCACTGCATGGCAGGGGCGGTCATTGGAGGAGATGCATGCTTGCATCAGCTTACAATACAATTGTGATGGGCTGGAGAGTTGGTTTAAGAATGGACGGCGCAGGTGTACATAATGCTGCCACTGCAGATACAATTCAATTCAGGTATTCAATATTCGCAGGTAATGTAAAGCTTGGCGATTCAGCAAGCGGCAACTTTGGCACACAGGCTTGGCTGCAAAACGGTGCGTATAATAACACAATATTCTCAGCTGCAAGTGATGTTCAGCTTACCAATCCGTTTGCAGTTTACCCGGATGGCCCTACAGGCCCCGTAGTTAATAACTGGATGCCACTGGGAGGCTCTCCTGCATTAACAGGTGCAAACTTCTCTAATCCTAATTTAGCCGGATTTGAAGTAGTAACATATAAAGGCGCATTTGGTAC
This sequence comes from Ignavibacteria bacterium, assembly GCA_014879675.1. Classification (GTDB taxonomy): domain Bacteria; phylum Bacteroidota; class Ignavibacteria; order Tepidaquicellales; family OLB5; genus OLB5. The sequence continues at coordinate 11,971 of JACSRQ010000168.1, read as the reverse complement.
CACTAACTGGACTGCCAACTGGGCTGTGTTCAATCCTAATAACTACGTAATCGGTATACAGCAGATCTCTGCTAATGTTCCGGGAAGCTTTAACTTAAGCCAGAACTATCCTAATCCGTTCAACCCAAATACAAACATTAAGTTTGATATTCCTCAGAGCGGATTTGTTACATTGAAAGTTTACAATGCTATTGGTGAAGAAGTAAAAACACTTGCAAGCCAGAACCTTGCAGTAGGAACATACAAAGTTGATTTTGACGCATCAGCTTTACCAAGTGGTGTTTACTTCTACAGGTTAAATATCGAAGGTACAGAAAACAGTTTTTCTGAAACCAAAAAAATGATGCTGGTAAAATAGATATCAGGAACACCTTTGTCTTTCCCCAAAAAACCCCGCTTTTGCGGGGTTTTTTTATTGGATTAAAGTCATGTATTGACATAACGTAAGTCATTATTTGATTTTAAAATATATCGTAATACTTTGTTGTAGAAATGGCATTTAAGATTTGAATGTAGATTTGCACATTTGAGATAATATCCGGTTCTTTGCTCTCACTAAGAAGGCGATACAACTAATTTCGCTGATTATATCAAGCGCTTACTGGTGAGATGATTACTGAAGAAATCTTGCTATGCAGGACTGACACAGTCAGTGCACTCCCAAAAGAATCAAAAGCAACACATGCTTTTTTTGGAGTGCATCCACTATGTGGATGCTAAATCAGCTTCCAAACGAGAAAATATATTTTCTTTTTTCGCAAATTTGTTTAGAAAACTCCGTTTTCACTTGGATACCCCGTGTAAGCGGGGTTTTTCATTTTGGGTAAATAACCGCTGTTAAAAATTGATTTTAGGATTTTTTTCTGTTAATTTAGTATTAATTCTACACAAATAGTGATGATTTTCATTAAATAGGAGAAAAAAATGAGAATAACAAAATCTACTGTTTTTTTACTTTTGTTCATGTTTTTATTTTCAGCAGTTTCATATTCACAGGTTAAAACCAAATCGTCTTCCCTGAAAAAACCCGCTGCATTCATGATAGAATGGAATTTTTCATATTCACAGCCATTGCCAAACATGATGGGTGAAATGAAAGAGCAGTTCAACTTTAAGAACTACGGTGTTAAATCCGGTTTTGGCAGCCAGGTTTATATGAAGCTCGTTACAAACAAAAAAGGAACCATCAGGCCGTATATTACTTTAGGCTATGACCTGTTCCTGAACAGCGATAACAACAACGCATACATTCCAGCTAACATACTGAAAGTATGGCCGGCAGATAGCTCTGTAGCAACTTCAGTTGCCGGAAAATCAAAAATGTTCCTTCACAATTTCAGCGCAGCGCTCGGATTTGAGTATGCGTTTGTGAATAAAACCAAATGGACACCATATGTGAACTTCGATTTCGGCCTCAACATGCTGTTCGGCACATACCGCCAAACACCGGCATCAACAAGCACAGAAGTTTCATATACATATAAACAGGCACCCAGGCTTGGAATAGGTCTTGGCGCGGGAATTAACGGAAGGATTACACGCGTATTCGGTGTTGCCTTCGGCGTGAAATATAAACTGCCAAATCTTCTGATGAAGGATTCAAAGCTTTCAACAGAAGTTAACAAGCTTTACATTAACGATAAAGAAGATACAAGTTTAAGCCCGAATCTTTCAAAAGACAGGAACATGATGTACCTCCAGCTTTATGCCGGAGTTACTTTCTTCATAGGTAAAAAATAATAAGAGTTAGAATAAATTTTTCCATCAGACCCCGTCACTTGTGGCGGGGTTTTTTATTTGTTTAACATTGTTTGGCTCTTCAACTTTCCTGAACAGCAGGTAACCTGCCGCAAAAAAAATGATTATTGAGATCACCGCGTAACGCTGGTTACCGGTTATCCACGATACAAGCCCGAATGTTAGCGGTCCAAGTATAGTAGAAGTTTTTTCGAACAGGCTGTAGAATCCGAAGAACTCGGTCTTCTTTTCTTGTGGTATCATTGAGCCGAAGAAGCTGCGTGATAAAGCCTGCGATGAGCCAAGGAATGTTCCGGCAAATGCGCCAATTATAAGGAATGTGGTTTTATCATTTGCAAAAAACACCATCAATGTAAGTATAGCCCAGCAGATTATTATGAAGCTGATAGTTTTTTTCGTACCTATTTTATCTGCTATCCAGCTGAAAAGAAATGAACCCAGCAGCGCTGTTACCTGAACTATTATGAAGAAGAGTATCAGGTCAGGAATTTCAAACTTGAGAGTAGTTTGAGCGAAGTTCGCTGAAAAGAAAATTATGGTGTTAACTCCATCTATGTACAGAAAGTACGAAATGAGGAAGAGCCTTATGTTGCGGAACCGGCTTATATGTCTCAGCGTTTCTTTTGTCCGATGGAATCCCACGGAAAGGAAATTGCTTCCTTCAAATGCCTGTTCAGGTTTAGCTTTTTCCTTCACAAACAGGAATATCGGCAGCGCGAACGCAAAGAACATAACCGCGCAGGCAAGGAAAGTTGAGCGGGGTGAATCCTGCAGTGCGATAACGGCGCCGAGCGATGCCAGCGAACCGAGGTATCCTACAGCATAACCCAGTGAAGAGACCTTATTGTAATTGGCAGGTGCTGATATTTCTTTGATGAATGCATCGTAAAATCCTAACCCCGCCTGGAAACCGATATTGGCGAGGATAAACAACAGCATACCCCACATTACCATTCCTTCTGTCACAAAATAAAGCATCGCCGTTGATATGATACAGAGGAAGGTAAAAACAGCCAGGTATTTTTTCTTATTGCCGAAATGATCGCTTGCTGCACCAAGTACGGGACTCAGCACCGCGACAAGTATCATAGAAATGTTAATGGCTGTTGACCAGTACAGGTCGGCAACGGGCTCATTGCCTGCAACTACTTTTTTGAAATATATTGCGTAAACGAATGCTACTACAATTGTTGCAAAGGTTGAATTGGCGAAATCAAACAGCGACCAGTTGAAAACTTCTTTTGTAAGCCACTTACCCGGCTTAAGCGGTTTATCCATAGGTTGAATTTTAGATTTACCGGGAAAGCGCTTAAGTTACGGCGTGTTTCCTGCCGCCTATAAGCCCTTTACCTTTTTTATTGATCCGTTTTTCTTTCTGCAGCCTTTCAAGTATCGCATCCAGAACGCCGTTAACGAACTTACCGGAATTCCGTGTGCTGAAATCTTTAGCTATATCTATCGATTCATTTATTGATACCTTCGGCGGTATATCTTCAAAGTGGAAGAACTCGGTAAGGCACATTTTGATAATAATAGCGTCTATCAAAGCTATACGCTCCATGTCCCAGTTATCAACTGTTTCTTTGATAATTGTTTCATATTTTTCGTCATTATCAACTGTAAATTTTATAAGGTCGTCGCAGAATTTCCTGTCGTCTTTTTTATCAAGCTCTTCGAGCTGCTGCTGTTTAACCTGGTCGATCGGGTCGCCTGTAAGCTCAAACGCATAGAGCGTTTGAAGTGCTTTTTCACGTAAATATCTTCTTGTTAATGCCATTCTACAAAAATAACCTATCCTATGCCAAATAACCAGAACAAAATTACTGCAAAGCTCTCTTTGATACAGAAATTAAACGATGATTCGGTCGATAGCGGTGTATCTGACGCAACAGTGTAGGCGTTTATGCCGAAGAACTTGCATATCTGCTTGGTTCTGAGCAGGTGGAAGTTATCGCTTATTACAACAATTTCTTTCCAGTTGTTCTTTTTATACAGGTTATTGTTAAGATATGATATTTGTTCTAATGTGGAATTAGATTTATTTTCGATGTATATATTCCTCTCGGGTACTCCTTTTTTGAGCAGCTCGTTCTTCGATACTTCCGCTTCGGTCATTTCGCCGGGTGCGCCGCCGCCTGTGAGTATGATATTCTTTATCGTACCCTGCTTGAAAAGTTCATACCCTTTGTTAATTCGCTCTCTCAGCACCGGCGAGGGCCGGTTACCGCCCCAGACTGCCGCGCCAAGTACTGTTCCTGCGTCAACAGTTTTTTTACTTTCTAACAAAGTTTTTGTATCATCGGTGTAATTATATGCAAACAGGAACACTACTCCGTATCCAATAAGCAGAATGAATATGGTGATCCAGATACTGCGGAATACATAAAATTTCATCAGTACCGAAAATGAAATTACGCAGGCCGATACAGTAATGAACATGTGCAGCATCGCAAATATAGAAAGCGTGATAGTCTGCACGCCCTTTTGTGAAAGTGTAATTAAGTTTTCATAAAACGTTTCACGCGGTATCCTGCCCTGGAAGAATGCAAAAGCGAGGATAAACAACGAGATAACAGAAAGCACAACCAGCGCGCGTACCGCACTTTTGTTGACTTTTGTTGAATGCATTGAAATGTTGACTATCGCGATAATGGATATAAGGCATATGGTGATCCAGAACAGGTTGCCTGTATATAGAATGTTGAATCCCGAAAAGAAACTTGAAAGGAAGCTTCGGGATAGCATGGATATATATGTTGAATTGAGCCAGTACTTGTAAGCTTCCATAAAGAAGAGAACAAACAGCTCAAAACCAATCAGCCATATAATTGCCAGCTTTGAAGTACCGGTCTTTACTTTGTTATCCAATCATTTCCCCGAAAATTCACAGCACAATATATAAATATGCAACTTAGGATAAAAGTTTCGCTATTGCTCTATACTTCATAAAACATGAACTGCTTTGCGGCTACCAGCCAAGTATCCAGGCAAACATAAGCGGTGCTACTATTGTTGCGTCACTTTCCACTATGAACTTTGGTGTATTTATATCCAGCTTGCCCCATGTGATCTTTTCGTTTGGCACGGCACCGGAGTATGAGCCATAACTTGTTGTGGAGTCTGAGATCTGGCAGAAATAGCTCCAAAACGGAACATCGTGCCATTCCAGATCCTGGTACATCATTGGAACCACGCAAATGGGGAAGTCGCCGGCAATACCGCCGCCTATCTGGAAAAATCCAACTCCTTTTCCTTCAGAATTTTTCCTGTACCACTCGCTTAATGTAACCATGTATTCGATACCTGATTTCATAGTCGAGGGCTTCAGCTCACCTTTGATACAGTATGATGCAAAAATATTGCCCATGGTAGAATCTTCCCAGCCGGGTACGATGATTGGCAGATTCTTTTCGGCGGCGGCGATCATCCATGAGTTTTTGGGATCAATCTCATAATACTGCTCAAGTACGCCGCTTAAGATCATTTTATACATGTACTCATGAGGGAAATATCTTTCGCCCTTGGTTTCTGCATCTTTCCAAAGCTCAAACACATGTTTTTGCAGCCTGCGGAAAGCTTCTTCTTCGGGAATACATGTATCGGTAACCCTGTTCAGGCCCTGTTCCAGCAGGTCCCATTCTTCCTTCGGGGTAAGATCCCTGTAGTTGGGCACACGTTTGTAGTGTGAATGAGCCACGAGGTTCATCAGGTCTTCTTCAAGGTTGGCTCCGGTACAGGAAATGATCTGCACTTTGTCATTCCTTATCATTTCAGCAAGTGAAATGCCAAGCTCGCCTGTGCTCATCGCGCCGGCAAGTGTGATCATCATCTTTCCGTTTTCAGCAAGATGGGTTTCGTATGCTTTGGCTGCATCCATCATAGCCGCAGAATTGAAGTGGAGATAATGTTTCTCCATGAATTTTGAAATTGGACCGCGTGTCATTTAAAATTCCCCTTTGTAAAATATTATTTTTTATAAAAACTGTTTGACTTTTCACCTCACCCCGACCCCTCTCCTGAGAGGAGAGGGGAGAGAGGCAAGAAAAATTGGCGTCGAATTCCTCGTGCCACGGACACTGGACTCATCCGATGACTGGCCACACTGAATCTTGAGGAGTTTCGGAATCCAGTCATCGGATGAGTTTTGCCCGCTTCGTGGAACGAGTAGCTTTTGATTCACCACCTCACCCCCGGCCCCTCTCCTGAGAGAAGGGAGAGAGGCAAGAAAAATTCGCGTCGTATCCCTCGTGCCACGAATACCCACGAGCGAAAGCATCAAAATGCTTTTGTATAATCCCGTGAGAAATCTTGCTGCCTCTAATTTCGTGGAACGAGTAGCTTCTAAGATATATACTTCATTTTTCACAGACAAGAATGTCTGTGCTACTAATGTTGTAATAATTGGTATAACGAGTAGCTTCTAAAATGACACTTCATCATACACAGACAGGTCACGAAGTGCTCTTCTATATGTCTGTGCTACTGTTTCTCTTGTGGGACGAGCAACCTGCTTACAGCTTCATCTTCTTAAAGATGAACTCGGGTATCGATGTAATAATTTTCATGATCCACCACCAGAAAAACGGTGTGTACTTAACTGATTTACCGCTCTTCATGGCCTTAAAAATATCCTTGCCAACTTTTTCGGGTGATGCAACCAGCGGTTTCGGAAGCGGCATTCCATAGGTCATCGGTGTATTTACAAATCCCGGTTTTACCGTTAGCACATTTACTCCGGATTTGGATAGCCTGTTTCGGAGTCCTGAGAGATATACCGAAAGCCCGCCTTTTGCAGAGCCATACATATAGTTGCTCTGCCTGCCTCTATCACCCGCAACGGATGATATTACGGCAATATTTCCTTTTTTGCGTGATTCAAATTCAGCCGCCAGCAGTTCGCAAACTGAAACTACACCGGTAAAGTTCGTATCAATTATCCGGTGTGCTTCGTCAAAATCAGCCTGCGCTTTTTCCTGTGTACCCAGGTAGCCAAAAACTATAAGTACATTATCAAGCTGTGGGGTTTTTGACAGCACATCTTCCACGAACTTCCTGTGTGTTGGATAGTCCAGCGCGTCGATATATTCAGCCCTGCAATTCACTTTATAGCGGATGCTGAAATCATTGGCATATTTTTCGGGTTCATCCTGCTTCCTGCCGGCGAAAATTATTTCATGGCCGGCTTCCGCAAAATGCGAAGCGGTTGCCTGCGCTATCAGCGAGTTTGCGCCAAGTACTAGGAGGGACATAAGCCTATCCTCCTTGCAAGGTTTGATGTGAACTTGTTTTCAGGGTCATACTTTATCTTTATATCCATCCACTTTTCCCATAATCCGTTGTACATCTGTTTAAATGTCTTTTCGTCTAGAATTGAGTCTTTGGTAAGGTATGTTCTTCCGCCGTGATCGAGCACAATGGCATCAAGCTCCCTGCACATTTCAATTATTCCTTTTTTAACGGGGAAATCCATTGAAAGTGTATAACCTTTAAATGGGAATGATAAAATGCCATCCTGGTCGCCCATTTTTTTCAGCACAGCAAGAAAAGATCCTCCGCCTGAAGCTACAACTTTTTTCAGCACTTTATCCACGGCATCTTTGCCTGCTTCTTCGGGAATATTGAGCTGGTACTGTATCAACCCGCTTTTGCTGTATATATGGTTCCAGTTCAAAATGAAATCAAGCGGGTAGAAATATTTATCGTAATGCTGGAAGTCTGTTTTTGATCTTGCCTTCATATAGTAGGCATTGTTAAAAAGTGTAATTGAAAGCTTGTTGAGAGTTGTGAATGGAATTTCGAACGGCACGGAAATTTTCTTTTCAACATATTTTTCGGCAGCTTTCCTGCGCAGCTTTTCGGTAAGCTCAGTGCTTTCGCAATGATTGCCCAGCAGCAGGATATTCCTGCCGTACTTGCTGCCCGATGCTACAATATCCATCCATGCTACTGAATATAGATAATCAGCGTCATGCTCTTCAAAGTTCGAAAAAAGCTCATCGAGATTTTTCAGCTTAACAGCTTTGTTAACAAGATAAGGCGAGCTAATTTTTTTCAGGCGGATCTCGGTTTCGAGAATAAAGCCTGTAAGGCCCATGCCGCCCACAGTTGCCCAGAAGAGATCAGCGTTCTGCTCCCTGGAGCATTCAAGAATTTCGCCTGATGCAATAAGTATCTTAAAGCTTATCACATAGCTTGAAAATGATCCTTCTTTGTGGTGATTTTTGCCGTGAACATCGCTTGCAAGGGCGCCGCCCATGGTTACATATTTTGTTCCGGGCGTTACTGCGGGAAACCAGCCGCGGCTTACAAAAGTATCCAATATATCTTTATAGGTTACACCCGCTTCACACCTTAAGATGCCGCTTGAGTCATCAAATGATATGAACTTATTCATAATTAATGATTCGGCAACAATACCTGAATCATTTACGGAAGCATCGCCATAGCTTCTGCCGAGTCCGCGGGAAATTACGGAACCCGATTTAAGGCATTCCAGTACTTCGTGAATACCGTTCGGCCGTGCTACTTTACAGAGCGCTTTCGGGTATTTCCCGAATCCCGAGAGCTCTATTTCTTCAAATTTCATTAAATCCTGCGTTATGAAAGCTAAATCCTCCCAATTTATGTAATTACAAATATCGTAAATAATAAAATGATAAGAAATTTAGAAATAGGGTAGATAAATGGATCTAGAATCTTATCCACGAATTAGCACGAAGCGGAATTCTCGTGCCACGAATCTCAAAGAGCGATAATTTAAACAATACGATTATCAGCTCAGAGCAATAATTCTGAAAACTCTGATTTCGTGTAACGAGTAGCTTGTGATTCTGATATAATTGCACCAAAAGTTTCCCAAACCGGAGTTTGGGAAACAGGGTTAAAAAAAGCTGTCACCGCATTCATCCGATGACTGGCCACACTATATCTTGGGGAGATTCGTAATCCAGTCATCGGATGAGTTTTTCACTTCACTGCTAAAGAAACATCATTTTTCTTTTGCTTTAATTTACCTATTTTTGTAAAACAGCTCTTTGTTATACTTCCGCTGGAAAGCGGAATATTATTTTCGGTTCACTTAATTAAAACAGTGAATAATAGGGAATCCGGTCTATGCCGGAGCTGTCCCCGCAACTGTAATAGAGAAGACCGGTATTTGTTACGTCACTATCGTTTTATTGATGGGAAGACTTACCGTTAATTGCTCTTAAGCCAGGAGACCTGCCGGAAATATCTTCAAAATGATCTTCGAGGGCAAAGATTACATGTTAACTGAATATTGGAACTCCCGGTTTCTATATGACCATGTATTTTTTTCCGTGTCATTTAGAAGCAGGGAGTTTTGTTTTTATGACAAACCAATTTTATAAATAGCTTTTTTTCATCGGGAGAAAATATGAAAAAGTTCAAATCAGTTTTTTTGTTTTTTATCACATCATTACTTATTGCAGCAATAGTTTCCGGCTGCGGTGACGAAGGAATCATTTACAATTATCCCGTTTCAACTGCAAAAGGAGTTTATGTACTATATGAAGGTTCTTTCGGGCAGCCGACCTCTTACGATTACGCCTTTATCAATACAGATAACGGTTCACTGAACGCCAATGTGTTCCAGAACTCGAACAGCGGGATGGCCCTGAATTCAACACCTGATGGTATGCTTCTTAACGGCGGGAATTTATACGTAGTATCGCAGGGAACTTACGGCCAGGCAGGTACAATTTATAAAATAAACCCAACTTCTAACCAGCTTATTTCATCCAAAAATTTCGGAACAAATCCATACGCGATAACAGGTGGAGAGAATGGCTTTTTATATGTTACCAATACAGCCGCTGATTATATTACGATACTTGATAACAACCTGAATATTACTGCTGATTTAATAAGGGTAGGAAGCAATCCCTCTGATATTGTTCTTTATGGAGATTACCTCTATGTTGCCAAGCAGAGCTATACCACCGAAAACTCGGTCGCTATAGTAAACAAAAATACTTACCAGGTTAGTAAGTTCTTTTTTAATACACCGCCAGTTTGTGTAACAGGAGGCGAGAACATAATATATATTTCAACTTATTCAGGTAAAAAAATATATTCAATAATCCAGCAGTTCAATACAATCGTCGATTCTCTCGAAATGAATATTTCCGAGCCGGCGATAGGCACAATTGCTACTATGGATTCCCTCACTCTTTTTGTCCTTGGAGTTTCCGACACTTCATTCTCTTCAAATATCGGCAAAAGAATATACAAAGTTGATACCCAGACCAGGATTATTGACCCTTCATTTAATATTGTTTTTACCGGTACCGATGACGCTTACGGAATTATTTATGATCAAATCGGCCGTAAATTGTACGTTGCCAATAGCAAAGGCGGTTCGGCAAATGGTGAGGTACGTGTGTACGACCAAAGCGGGAATTTGCTTAACATATTTCCGGATATTGGCGGAAAATTCCCCAAAAAAATGGTGTTCAAGTATAATTAATGAAAGTTTTCCCGAAAATTTTCCTTTTCATTATTATTATAGCAGCTTTATGCTGCGAGATCTATTCTGGAGGTATGGATAGCGTTATTACCGGAGAGATTGTCGTTGAATCAAACCGTGTGAGGATGACCAACTCCACCGCGCCGAATAAGATACAGGTGATGGACGAGATATTCATTTCATCGCTAAACGGCAGCTCGCTGCCTGATGCCTTGACGATAAGTGATGCAGTGTATATTAAGGATTACGGATTCAATTCCGGCACCAAAACTATTTCACTTAATGCCACACAAAGCGAACATACGCTTATTCTGCTTAACGGCATCAGGCTTAACAGCAGCCAGAATGCACAAGTTGATCTTTCATTGTACGACCTCGATAATATTGAGCGCATCGAAATATCCAAAGGCGGCTCATCGGCTCTATATGGCAGCGAAGCGATCGGCGGTGTGATAAATATCATCACAAAAAATAACGCATCGCTGAGATCTATGGGTTTCAGCCTAAAAGGAGGAATAGGTTCATATGGCCAGAAGAAAATTTATGGAAGGCTATCACAGGGATTCAATCTGAAAGGGAATAAATCTGCCGGTTACAGCATTTCATTTTCGGATGACAGGGCTAAAAATGATTTTGATTACTATCTCAAAAGCGGCGTTAACCGAGTTTTAAGGAACAGGGAAAACTCTGACTATAATACTCAGTCTTTTGATGCTGATGTAACTTATTCCGAAAGTGACAAAGTAATACTGAAGCTGTTTGCGAACTATACTCACTTTGAAAGAGGCGTGCCCGGGATCGATATCGGCTATGCGACGGGAACGGCGAGGCAGATCGATAAAAATGTATTTTCGGGCGGCTCGTTTTTCCGCAGGATCTCAGGTATACTTAGCATGAAGTCTACACTTGGATACAGGAATGCGCTGCAGAAATATTTTGATCCCGCAACATTTGGATTTTCCACCCCGATAAACAGCTTCTACAGGCTGAATAATATATCAGCCTCAAATGTATTCAGCTATGCAGCACAACGAAATTTCAGCTTCGATGCAGGAGGGGAAGTTTCTTTCAGCAACATCACAAGCAATGAAACCGACGAAGGAAGCCAGGTGCAGGCGGCTGCATTCTGTGCAGGGAAGTATGAAAAGCAGTTTAACAATTCAATGACTTTCACATTATATCCCACGCTCAGGTACGACCATTTTTCGAACATCAATGATAAAAATGTAGTAACCGGTAAGCTTGGTATCAATATCAAACCAATCAGGAGCGCAGAACTCCACATTAAATCATCATTCGGCAATAACTTCAGCGCGCCGACTTTCAACGAATTGTACTGGAAGGATATCGGAAATCCGGACCTCAAGCCGGAGCGCTCAATCAGTTTCGATGCGGGTATCTATTACAGGCTGAATTTGCTTGCCAAAAATGAGCTTGAAATATCGTACTACAATATTAGTACTTCTGACCGCATATTGTGGACTCCGGAATCAGCTACCATCTGGAAACCCATAAATGTAGGAAAGGTTAAAAGCGAAGGAGTTGATATAAGTCTGCGTTCTATCTTTGCGATATCAAAAAGATTGACCTCTCAAACTGCTATAAATTATACTTTTGGCAGCGCATTGAAGAAGAACCAGGATTTCCCGGGTGATCCATCCTTCAACAAACAGCTCATTTATCTGCCAAAAGAGATGGTAAAAGCATCAGTTATGTTGAATTATT
>JACSRQ010000244.1 GCA_014879675.1 Ignavibacteria bacterium | reverse complement strand
AAACATAGAAAAAGAAGAAGCCGTTAAGTTAAGGTCATTTAACATACCGCGTCCTGAGCTGTTTATTGAATTCGAGGGCGTTAAAGGAAGCTTAAAGAACTTTGAATCAAGAAAAATCGGCGTTTTGCAGGAGCTGGAGTTTCCCACAAACTATTTTCTAAGGGCAGATATGCAGGAATCCCAGGTGAATACAGCAAAAGAAGAGCTGAACAAAATAGTGCGCGATACAAAATATGAAGTAAAAATTGCTTACCTCAGCCTGTTATTAAATATTGAGCTGCTGGAATCGGCTGAAAACAATCTTAAGATATTTATTGATTTCCTGTTCGTTGCTCAAAAAAAATATGACGCAGGTTCAACGGGGAATCTGGAATTGCTCGGCGCCAGGGTAAATAAGATCAAGTATGAAAATGAGATCAAAAATATCAGATCAGAAATTACCCGGGCAAGATCTGAACTATCGCGGTTGATGAATATACCCGATCTGAATATCGAACCGGCTGACCGGCTTCAATTCCCTGAAGTGAGGCTTGATAAAGCTGAACTGCTTAAAAAAGCACTCTCCGAAAATCCTGATCTAAAGATAAATAAGTTCAGAAAAAAGAAGTTCAGCAATAAATTGTCGTTAACAAAGTCTGAGCTTCTTCCAAATTTTTCATTCAGGTATTACACCCAAAAGATCGGAAATGACGCAGATTTCTGGGGTATGGAGCTGGGGGTCGGCCTGCCTTTATGGTTTTGGTGGGAGCAAACCGGAAACATCAAAGAGGCGGGTTATGAGCTGGATATTGCCGCGGGTGAAGAGCAGATCACTATTAGGGAGCTGGAAAATGATATCAACCGTGCCTATGAAGAATTCCAGAACAGTTCCAGGCAGGCAGATTTTTTCCGGATGGAAGCAATGCCCGAATCTGATGAGATACTAAGGCAATCTAAAACCAGTTATGAGGAAGGTGCTATAGACTATGTAGAGTACCTTCAGGCATTGCAGATAATCTACGATACACGCACACAATACCTGAATTCACTCTTCATGTATCACAGTGCAATAACAAAACTTGAAAAACTTACCGGCGGAGATATAAAATGAAAATAACAAAAAAACTGATCAAAACGCTCTTTGCTGCGGCTTTAGTTTTGATATTTGGCTGTAACAATGAAGGCACAAATGAAAAAGTCTCAACTGATAAGGGCACTGAAGAGAAGCACATTGACGAAGAAGCTTCGGAAACAATAATATCAGCCCAACAGGTTAAACTGATGGGAATCGAAAGCGAGAAACTGGAGCTCCAGAACATCTCAGGATATATTAAAGTTAACGGAGAAGTAGTTATAAATCCTGATCAGGAATCCAAAGTTGGAAGTATTATTCCCGGCAGGATAAAGAAGATTTACGTAAAAGAAGGCTCGTATGTTAAGGCGGGCCAAACACTTGCGGTCATCGAAAATCCGCTGTTGATAGATGTACAGGTTGAATATATAAATGCCAAGAATGAGTATGAATATTCCAAACGGGAATATGAAAGGCAGCTTAAGCTAAATAGCGATAACATTGGCTCAAAAAAAACACTTAGCGAGCTCGAATCAAAATACAAAAAGTCACTGACCGACTATAAAACGCTTGAGGAAAAATTAAGCAGTTATAAAATTTCAAAGAACAGGTTCGATAAAATTTACGAAGATACTGTTGCTAACCTGCAAAAGTATTACACTATTTCTGCGCCGATTTCCGGGAATGTCATTGAAAGAAATGTCTCTGTAGGCCAGTATGTTGAACCATCAGGTGACATGTTCCATATTGTGAACACCTCAACGGTTTTTGTTGATCTGAATGTATTTGAAAAAGACCTTCAATATGTTTCAGCAGGCCAGAAAGTAACTCTGGAAGTATCAGTGAATCCTTATGAGGTATACGAGGGTGAGATCGTGTATGTCAACAAAGTATTTGATGACGTAAAAAGAACCGTAAAGGTTCGTGTTGCCATAAACAACAAACGCGAAAAACTGCTTCCCAATATGTTCGTTTCCGCAAAAATATATATAAAACAGGAAAGCGTTCTTGCCGTGCCCATTTCAGCCATTGAAACTGACGGCGAAACGAAATACATCTTTGTTAATATGGGTAATTCAAAAGAAACTGACGCTCATAACCATGAAGGTGAAGAACACCCAGAGGGCGAACATAGTGAAGAATCCGAGCACAAGGAAACCGGCAAAGAAGAACACGGTAAAGAAGAACACGGTCATGAAGAACCCGGAGAGCAGGAACACAAAAATGGAATTGTATTCAAAAAGGTTATTGTGAATATTGGCATATCGGATGATAAATTTATACAGATCTTTCCGCTGGAAGAAATTGAAGAAGGTGCACTAGTTGTTACCAAAGGCACATTTTACCTTAAATCAGAGCTGAAAAAAAGCGAACTTGGAGCACATGAACACTAAACCACACAAACAATCAAATTGGCACATAATCACAATCATACAGTAAATAATTACAGCAAATCAATAATATTTGGGATAATACTAAACCTTACCTTTGTTGTAATAGAAGTAGTATATGGTATCATTTCCAATTCCGTAGCTCTTATTGCAGACGCGGGGCATAATTTCAGCGATGTAATTTCTCTTGTACTTGCATTGGCTGCAATTTTTCTGATCAGAAGAAGATCAACCGGCAATTTTACATATGGATTCAAGAAAGGATCGATCTTAATTGCTCTTCTGAATTGCGTGCTGCTGTTGGTTGCGTTGGGCGGCATTTGCCGTGAGGCAATCCTGAGATTTTACGAGCCGGCACATGTGAACGGATACACTGTAATTATCGTAGCTTTTATCGGAATAATCATTAATGGCTTCACAGCATACCTTTTTGTGAAAGGAAAGGAAAAGGACCTGAATATTAAGAGTGCATTCCTGCATATGCTGACAGATGCACTCGTATCTGCCGGTGTGGTAGTTTCTGGTATATTTATGATAACACTTGAAATATACTGGATCGACCCGGTAATGAGCCTGATAATTGTAGGTGTAATTTTCGCAGGCACCTGGAGCCTGCTTAAGGAGACTATTAGCCTTTCTATTGACGCAGTACCGAAAAACATAAACCTTACCGAAGTGAAGAATTATTTCCTCAGTCTCAAGGGTGTTATAGAAGTCCACGACTTGCATATATGGAGTATCAGCACATCACAGGCTGCTTTAACCGCACATATAGTGCTTGATGATCTCTCCAACTACGAAATGTTCCTTTCTGAAATCAACAAACAGCTGCATGATAGATTCGATATTGAACACACCACGATACAGATGGAAACCGCAGACTCCCAAATTGCCTGTCACAAGTGTGATTGACTTCTTTTTGATCTCACGGTATTGAGTGCAGCATCCGCAGGCCATAAAAAAACCACGATAATTATCGTGGTTTTTTAATTCTTAAAATCCAATACTTCCCGGCGGCGGATCACCTGTGGTTTCCGAGCCCTCTGTTGGTGTATATGCATGCGTCATACTGCACCTGCGGCTGGTATTTTTCTTCAATATCAGGTCATTGTAAGCCGGGCATGTTTCATTTGCAAGAAGCCCTGTTACCGAGCAAATATTTGCTTCCTCAACATCCGGCGGCATTTCAAAGTATTTAAGTTCCATTGTGGTTTGCGGGTCATCATAAACATATTTCATGAACCTGCCCCAAATCGGCGCGGCAGCACGACCGCCCTGACCGTAACCCCCTCCGAATTTTATCCGCGGGTCATCAAATCCAAGCCAGCAGCCTGCAACAAGCTGGGGAGTAAAACCTACAAACCATGCATCGGTATAATCCTGTGTTGTACCTGTTTTACCTGCGGCCGGACGGTTAAAAAAGTTCCGGATCGATGTAGCTGTTCCGTCATTAACAACATCTTCCATCATATCAGACATTATGTACGCAACACCCTCACTTATTACTTCACGCGTTTCGGGTATCACTTCTTCTATTATATTGCCGTACCTGTCTTCAATTCTTAAAATTGCATGCGGTTCAACCCAAATGCCTTCGTTAGGATAAACACCGAACGCGCTGGTCATTTCAAGCGGCGATACTTCACCTACACCAAGCGCAAGTGAAAGTACATTGGGCAGCTCACTATTAATACCCATCTTGTGCGCAAGCTTTATCACCTGGTCCATGGGAGCCAGTTCCATTGCAGTGCGGACTGCAACAACGTTTATTGAGTGAGTTATACCTTCACGCAGCGATACCATTCCGCCGGTTCCGCCTCCTTTTGGCGACCAAGTTTGCCCTCCTATAACGACCCTGAGCGGATCATTTGATATGGTATAAGCGGGCGAATAGCCGTTTTCAATTGCAGTTGTATAAACAAACGGCTTGAATGAAGAACCCGGCTGGCGTTTAATTTGTGTTACATGATTCAATCCATATTTAAAAGGGAAATTAGGATTCTGGCCCACCATTGCTTTTATCTCGCCGCTTTTGGGATCGATGCAAACAAATCCAACCTGTACTGCAATTTCACGTTCCTTAACTTTTTCAACAAAAGCGTTATCCTGCTTAAGTTTGTTATAAATTTTCTGCCTGTCTGCATCAGTCTTGGCTTTTTTATACTCATCACTCTGCTTAATATGTTTATCTACAGCATCATTCAGCAGGTTACGGTTGCCCTTCCAGTTCCAGGTTGAATTAAATGACTTCTGAAATTCCTTAAGCTGATTGTTCACTGCATCAACTGCATGTTTCTGCATGCGGCTGTTGATCGAAGTTGTTACAATCAATCCGTCACGGTAAATATTAAACCCGTATTTCTCGGATTTCTTTTCAAGAACCTGCCTAACGTATTCGCTGAACTGACCGCCAAGCCCCAGGCTTTGCTTCTGAAGAGTTCGCGGCTGCGCTTTAATAGGATCATTTTTGGCTAATTCGTAAACTTCTTTTGTGATGTAACCTTCTTCCTGCATGTTGTTAAGCACTGTATTGCGTCTATCCATGCAGTTTTCGGGATGTTCGATAGGGTCATAATACCCCGATGGATTTTTCACCATTCCAACAAGCATGGCGCATTCATCAAGTGTGAGATCGGTTACAGATTTATCAAAAAATGTTTTCGCAGCGGCTTCTACACCGTAAGCACCCCTGCCGAAATATACCTGGTTAAGGTATAAAAGCAGGATCTCATCCTTGGTATATGTTTTTTCGATCTGTACCGCTGTTATTGCTTCCCTCAGCTTTCTTGTGAGCGAAATTGCCTGCCCTATCTCTGTGCGGTAAAGATTTCTTGCAAGCTGCTGAGTAATTGTACTTGCACCCTCTTTGATCGAAAAGCTCATGAGGTTCTTCAGGAAAGCTTTGGCTATCCTGTCAACATCTATACCCCAATGCTTATAAAATTTCCTGTCTTCAGTTGCTATGAGCGCATTTGTAAGGTCTTTTGGAATTGCATCGAGTGAAACAATAGTCCTGTTTTCGATAAAGAGCTGATCTATCAGCTCGCCATCTTCTGAATAGATTTTTGTTGCGAGATCTGTTTTTGGATTTTCAAGGCTCGAAAGCGGGGGCAAGCCATTAAAAAGGTAAGCACCATATGCGATGCTGAGTGCACCGATTATTATTACAAATAACGCGAAAACACTTAGCTTACGCTTTGATGACTTTTTCTTTTTAGTCATCATCTTTCGCCTGTAATCGCGGTTATTGAAATATTCTTCGCGTTCAGTTACTTTGGGATCCGACTTCTTTTTTCCGTCAAACATTAACTTTGTGTATTCCCGATGTATTTTTTCAGTTCAAAATTTCCGGCAGAGTACTCGCCGAAAGTAAAATTGTTAATCCAGTCGCCCAGTGTAATGTAGAAGCCTTTTCTTCCTCCGGATTCAAGCTCAATTTGCTGCGGCTTGTGAATATGTCCCATAACAACATAATCTGCTCCCGCACTTATCTTATTCTGTGCAAATTCTCTCATTCCGCTCGCACCATGCGAGCCAAGATCTTTTGTTTCCGGGTAAGTTTCCTTTATCCTCTGCCTGTCATCCGTATGCAGCCTGGATTTCATTGAAGATCCCTGTGCAAGCCAAAGCCCGATATCCGGATGAATAAGCGAATAGAGGAACTGGTTAACCCTGCTTCTTAATATCTTCTTGATGATCTTATAACCTGTATCTCCTTTTGAAAGCCCATCACCATGTGCAATATAGAACTTCTTGCCGTCTATATCCGTTTCAAGAAAATCGTAATACAGTGTTAGTCCAACATCATCTCTCAAGTAAGTATTAAGCCAGAAGTCATGATTACCTGAGAAGAACTTTACCTCTATCCCCTGCTCAACCAATTCGTTCAGTTTCGAAAGCGTGCGGTAAAATCCTTTTGGCACTGCCCTGCGGTATTCTATCCAGCAGTCAAACAGGTCGCCCACTATGTAAACTTTCTCAGCGTCAGCTCTTATACTTTCCAGAAAACCAACAAGTTTCCTCTCTTTCGCCTTTTCTACATCATGGCCAAGGAAACCAAGGTGAATATCTGAAAAGAAATAATGCTTTTTTTGGCTCAAAAACTATAATTTTTATTAACTTTGACTCCTGAACCTAAAGCACAGGAATTTAAAGTTAATTCTTTTTTGAGAGATAGAAAATCCAAATAATTAAATTGTTCAGCCGGAAATTGCTGCTGAGTATGATGGTCTTAAAAGAAGGATTTTACAGCGTTTACAATTCTTTTGGAGGCCTTGCCATCCATTAATGAAGGCACTCTGCCTTTTTTATACTTACCCTTATATATCTCGCCTGCTTTTGCCAAAATCAGGCCTTTATCAAGTCCGCATAGAGTATTTGTGCCTATTTCAAGCGTTTCCGGTCTTTCAAATGATTCTCTCAATGTTAAACACGGTATTCTCAAAAAAGTTGCCTCCTCCTGTATGCCGCCTGAATCTGTCAGTACAAATTTGCAGCCGCTTAGAAGCCGGATAAAATCCAGGTAACCTGCAGGTTCTATCAACTGAAGATTTTTGATGGCGCTGAATCTTTTTAACAGTCCGAACGATTCAGCCATCTTGAGAGTGCGCGGGTGAATAGGCAGCACAAGCTTTAAGGCTTCATCATATTTCAGTGAAAGCTTTGATAGCTCTTCGAAAATAGATATTATTTGTGTAAGGCTTTTTTTGTTATCAACGTTCACCGGGCGGTGAATGGTAGCGAGAATATAACTGTTTTCTTTTAGTGCCAGCTTTTTTAGAATAGATGAGCGGCCTATTTTCTGCTTGTAGTGAACTAAAGAATCGATCATTGTATCACCGGTCAGAAAGATCCTGCTTTTGGAAACGCCTTCATTTTTAAGGTTAGCAACTCCTGCTTTTTCGGTTACAAACAGCAATGATGAAAGTGAATCGGTAACTATCCTGTTTACCTCTTCAGGCATGGTAATATCGAAGCTGCGAAGCCCTGACTCTACATGTGCTACAGGTATAGTTCCGCCGTTATGATGTATTTTCGAGCAAACCAGCGAACATGCAATTGTTGAGTTCACGTCTCCGAACACAATTACCATATCGGGCTTTTCTTTAAGCACAACTTTTTCGAAGCCTTCCATAATTCTGGCTGTTTGTTCAGCATGTGAACCTGAACCTGCGCCAAGATAAATAGCGGGCTTTGGCATATCAAGATCTTTAAAAAAAACCTGTGAGAGCCTGTAATCATAATGCTGGCCTGTGTGAAGTATAATATGTGTGAAAAGGTGTTTGTGTTTCCTGAATTCCCGTTCAATAGGGGCAAGCTTCATAAAGTTTGGCCTTGCCCCTACGACTGAGATTATCTTCTTTTTCTTATTCAAATGTTATGCTTGTTCAGCTTATACTTTCTCAAATGATATCATTTCCTGAGGAATGATCAGACGAGCTTTGGTGAAGAAGCTCCGAGAAGAGTGATCTTCTCCCTGTTTATCTTGAGTTTTTTCGTGGCATTTCTTGTATCAACTACACGTTTTGAAAATGCAACGATCCATTCATAGTCATATGTAGTGTGATCTGTAGCAATAACGGTTACATCTGCATCTTTCAGCAGCTTATCATTCAGTTCCTGTACACGGAATATCTTATCCATAAGCCTGATGGTCCTCATATACGGATCATGGAAATTAATATTCTGGATGCCTTCTTTATGAAGTAGCTCAATTATTTTAATGGCAGGTGAATTCCTCGGGTCTTCAACATCCTTTTTGAATGTTGTGCCGAGTACCAGTATGTTTGCTTCGCTTGCTTTAACAGGACTATTGGCAAGCTCGCGTAAAACCATATCTCTTACATAAAACGGCATTTCTTCGTTTGATTCAGCAGCAAGCTCAATGAATTTTGTATGGAAATCATACTGCTTGGCCGCCCAATCAAGGTAGTACGGATCGATCTGTATGCAGTGGCCGCCAATACCGGGGCCGGGTGTGAAAGGCATGAATCCAAATGGCTTGGTTGCAGCCGCTTCGATCGCTTCCCAGATGTTTATATTACCCATCCTGTCGCAAAGCCTTGCCATTTCGTTAACAAGTGCAATGTTCACGCTGCGGAAAATATTTTCAAGCAGCTTTTCCATTTCTGCAACCCTTGGTGATGATACCTGGTGAACCTTTGTCGCCACTTCCTGCAGTATCATTACCGATAGCTCAAGGCATTTTTTTGTAACGCCGCCAACTACGATAGGTGTGTTACCAGTGTTATATACTTTGTTGCCGGGATCAACCCTTTCAGGCGAGAATGAAAGATAGTAATCTTTACCAACTTTCCAGCCTTTTGATTCTAACAGCGGCTGAACATAATCTTCGGTAGTTCCGGGGAATGTTGTACTCTTGAGAACAAGAAGTGTGTGCCTCTTCATCCTTTTGAAAATCTCTTCAGCGGAGCTCATGATGTAAGATATATCTGGAGTCTTGTTATCGGTAACCGGGGTTGGTACACAGATAAAAATTATCTCCTGTTCGCTTATCTTGTCATAGTTATTTGAAGCTGTAAAAAGATTATTATTGATGGCATAAAGAAAATCTTTATTTATAACATCTTTAATATAGTTCTTTTTTTGTTGTATGAGCTTTATTTTTGAAACATCAAGATCTATTCCGTGTACAGAATATCCTTTTCTGGCAAATTCAATAGCGAGCGGCAAACCGACGTATCCCAGTCCGATTATGCCGATCTTGGCTTTTTTCTGTTTGATTTTTTCTCTTAATACTTCACTCATTAATGGTTTTTCCCCGTTAGTTGATTAGTAACTCTTATTTTCGATTCTTTAGTTAAAACTGCATGAATCCTGGTGTATTATATACTTCTTATTTTATCCTGTTCAGAAAACTATACGAAATCTGCTTACTTATAGATGCTTTCGGCTTCTTCTTTTCTCTTTTTCCACCATGCTTCATTTTTTACATACCACTCAACAGTTGATTTGAACTGGTTGTACGGATCAATTGATGGTTTGAAACCGAGTTTGGTTATCTTGTCAACATTCAGTGCATAGCGGAAGTCATGGTTCGGCCTTGGGTCAGGAATGTATTGTATCCATTCTTCCTTGTCCACACCGAGCATTTCGCAGATCCATTCTGCTGCCTGCCTGTTGGTAATTTCCGGCGAGTGGTTGGCGGCTACATTATATGCATTGCCGGTTTCGCCCTTAAGAAGCAGGAATTCAAGGCATTCTGCGGTTAACGGAGCATAAAGCCAGTCGCGCACCTGCAGGCCCTCGCCCCAAAGCGGTATCTTGCTGCCGAGTATTATATTTGATATCCAGCGCGGAAGTGCCTTTTCAGGGTACTGCCATGGCCCGAAATTGTTAGTCGGTCTTAATACTATCACCGGACTGGATTTACCAAATTCCATTGCAAGGTCATCTGCCTGTGATTTAGACTTTGAATATGCTGATGTTGCCTGGCTATCCCCCAGCAGCTTATCGCCTTCGGCAAAATAACCGTCCACAATTGAACCATAAACTTCATCGGTCGAAATGTGTATGAATTTTTCAACACCAAGCGTTAATGCTTCTTCAAGCATTACACGGGTACCTTCAACGTTTGTTCGGTAAAAGAGGTCAGGGTCGGTTTCGCTGCGTGTGTTGTGGCTTTCCGCCGCAAAATGTACAACAGCATCAACACCCTCAAGTGCGGATTTGACTGCCGCCGTATCACAGATATCGCCGTTTATAAATCTTACCTTGTTCGAACTGATGAGCGGTTCAAGGTTATCTTTTCCGCCCGCGTAGGTGAGCTTATCTAAAACTGTTAATCCATATCCTTTGCCTGCCATATGATAGGCAAAGTTTGTTCCAATAAAACCGGCGCCGCCGGTGATCAAGATCCTTTTCAATATTATTCCCTTATAAATAAACCAAAATTGAGCCCAACATTCACTACTAATCCTTTTGCTTCTATCCCCTTCGGAAAACCTGTTACTTCTGTATTGTTATCAACACGCCATGTGCTCTGGGCTCCGAGCTGGTAACCACAGTCAATTTTCAGGTACATAAATTTCCTGAGAAGTATCCCAATGCCAAGCTGAGGCTGCACTGTGTAAAACCTGGATTTGAAAACCCTTGAAAGGTTTGCTGATGTGCCGTTTGACTGCAGCTCACCGAATATTGTACCATAATTGCCGCTGCCAGTACCGTACTGGTAAAGCTCGAGGCTTAATGTGCCGGTAGAAAACTGTGAGCCGAAGCTGATATCAAATATCTTACTGATGGGAATAACATACTCCAGGCTGACGCCCCCCTGTCCAAGTGAATAATTGGAGGCTTTAGTCAGAGTATCGTTAACCTTATTGGTAAGCTTTGAAGAAAACCCGTTGCCGAATCCGCCTATCCTGATAAAATTGCTTTTGTTGGGCAAGTCGATAAATCCGCCGCCCCCGAATGTGAAAAATCCATTTTCGGACATTTCCGGGAACCCGGCTTCCTTGAGTTGCAGGTTTAGATCTTTGGTTGGATTAAAGTGCCAGCCGGCTGTAACCCCGCCTGCGAAAGCAAAACTAGGCAAAAGCTGGCTGTTAGTAGTGCCCAAAATTCCGAAAAAAACTACCATTGCTGCTAAAAAGTGCGATTTACGGCTCATTTTTGGGTTATCTGTGTAAAATTTATGAAAATTAAGAACACAAAAATACTAAGCAATCATTATAAAAACAATTTAAAAATTTTGGGTGCGGGTTTAGAAGAATATTAAATCTGCTGGAAAGAAACAGGGTTACAATTGACAATTAGGAATTAGGAATTAGGAATTAGGAATAGAGTTACCTAATAAGAGATTAAATATCAATTCAATGTCAATTGTTATTTGTTATTTGTTATCTGTTATTTGTTATCTGTTATTTGGTATTAGCTATTTGTTAAAGGTGTTCAAAGTACGCCAGACTCGACCCAACCCATGTTTTCTCTTTATTGAAATCAACGCCCATCATCTTGCCTTTACTTAAGCGAACAAGATTGTTAACAAGATATGGCTTGCCGTTATCGTGAACAAAAAGCAGCCTTAGCTCCGCCTTGGCAGGCTGGTCTGGAGTTTGGATCACCGGCTCATAATTGATCTTCCTCTGAAGGATGAAATTGCCTCGGTCGGTTATGCCATCGAGTACTTCTTTGGTTACATCAAAAACCACTCCGGCTCCTGCGAAGCTGAAAAGCGGCTTAAGGACATAATTCTCAAGGTCTGCGGGATATTCTTCTATATCACTA
Source organism: Ignavibacteria bacterium (assembly GCA_014879675.1). GTDB lineage: Bacteria > Bacteroidota > Ignavibacteria > Tepidaquicellales > OLB5 > OLB5. The sequence continues at coordinate 9,901 of JACSRQ010000244.1, read as the reverse complement.
AGGAATTTTGTTTCAGGCACATACTTGTTCTTAAGGAACGGAAGCGAGTATTTGCTTATTCTGTAGAACCAGTTGGGATGCGGAACCCATGTAACATTCAGCTCATCCTGAAAACTGAAATTAAGCTTCAGCTCTTTCCTGCGTTCCAGCTCATCAAAAATAACACGGTTATATATCCGTTCTATCTTAGTCTTTTTGCCGTCATTCATATAATAGAGGTCTTTGCCTTCTTTAGTGATATCGGTAATACAAACAGGCTTAACACCTATGTAAGCATAGCAGCATTCAAAATCGATCCTTGTTTTCTGATTTTCCGGTTCAATTTCGAGCAGTATAACATTTTCAGGTTTAGAGTCGCCTATGACAACGCGCTTCAAAATATCAAGGTATTGGTCCGGTTTGTGGATGTTAAAAAGTCCGCCGTACCTTTCATCTATTTTAAAATGTTTACGGAACATATAATTCTGAAGCAGCTCATAGAAAAAAAGCGAAGAAAAGCCCTGAAGCTCTATCAATTTCGGAGTTAGCTTACCATTCTCATCTCTGCAGATCGCAAAATCAATTGCCATCATAGCCGGGTAACCAGGATCGTTTGGTACTTCCATCCCTTTAGGAATCGCATTCATAGAAATCTTCATGTATTCAGGGCTCAGAAGGTACGTAGTGATAACATCAACAGCATTCAGTATTTCGTTCTTGAATTCTTTACCGATAAAGATCGGGGTTTCGGCAATACGGAATTCAATAGGAACACCCTGTGAAGTATTCAGATCCTTCAAAAAGGCCTCATACTTTTCCTGTGTAAATTCCGTGTTATACTTCTTCCTGATCTCCGGTACCATGATATTATCCAGTTAATTATTAAATCTGCAAATCAGTATGTATAAAACCTCCAGGTGCTGCTGGTTGTTGAGGCGCCCTTTTGGTCTTTAGCCACAACTTTCCAGTAATAGGTTAAACCGCCCTGAACAATTCCAACCCCGTAAGAAGGATTGACAAGATTTGTAGCCGCAGGCGTAACGGGCGGGTTTGTATTGCTAATGTATATATCGTATTTCACGGTGTCGCCGGGGTCAGGGTCTGTGCAATACCAGGTAAGAACTACAATACTTGAAGTATCTATATGTGAACTATCTGAAGGATGCGGTGACTTGGGCTGATTTGGCGCCTGGTTTGTTGTGCCGCCTTCGTTGTTGATTGTCGGGCCTTCTTCAGAACAGCCGTACAAAAGACAAAGCATTAAACAGATAACAGGTAAGGAAACTAAGAGTTTTTTCATTTCTTTTAATTTAAGGTTTTTTAACTAAGGTTTTTGAATTAAGGTCTGGTTCTTACAGTGAATCGCCAGATGCTGCCGGTTGCACTTGCCCCGTGGTTATCATTGGCTCTGATCTGCCAGTAATAAGTAGCACCCGGGTAAGAAAGCTGCCCCATATTATAATTGGCGGCAGTCAGATTTCCCGCAAGCGGTACTCCGCTTAGCGGAAGTGATGCTCCGGCAAAAAGGTCAAATCTTAATGTATCGTTCAAATCAGGGTCGGTGCTTTCCCAGGTGAGGATAACATTCGAGCTGTCATCTACTCCTATGGCGCTATCCCGAGGCGATGGGTTTATTGGTACTGTTGGCGAATTATTTGTATTTTCATTCGAAACAGGTGATGAATCTTTTTTACATCCGGTAAAGCTCAAAACGAGGGCTGAAAAAAACAAAAACAATAATACTGAGTTTTTCATTCGTAATAATGATTTTAGACAGCCAAGAACTTATATCAAGAACTTACCTTTATCCATAACCTGCTCATCATCAAACCAGATGCTGCACTCTATACAAACGCAGTCAATGTGTGTAGTTGATTGCCAGTCTGCACCTGTATGAGCGGAATACGGATGGCCGAATGCAATATGTATTGTGGGCAGCTTTTCATCCTGCAGTATGTGACCGATAACTTTTTTGCATGCAAGGTTTGTACCTATTGCAAACTCACCTACACGGTTGCTATTTTCGTCAGTCATTGTGTAAGCGGTAAACTCTTCAAGAAGCTCTTTGTTAGCACATTCCATTTTAACAATGCGTGAATCTTTAATCTCAATTTTAAGTGGAGTATCCTTAAGATCGCCGTATTTCTGGCAAAGATAATCTCCAACAACACCATCAACAACAAAAGTACCGTTGCAGCTCAATGGCGAAGTGAATATTTCGCCGCCGGGCAGGTTACCCCATTTTTCAACGGAGATTATACCGCTAGTCTTAAGCCATTTCAGCTCGGGCACAAAATTCGAAACCATATCGGTGCCGCCATCTGACTTGATCCTGATAACTTTTGCCTTACGCGCTTTTTCGATAAGGCGCTGGCTAAGCTCATCAACTTTAAGGAAATCGGCGCGCATACCTTCAAGCATTATCTGCCTGTTGATATTAACCATATGGCCGTGGCGTATTCTATGCGCATCTACAACTTCAGTCATATCAATTCTTGAACGCAGCTCGCCGGTGTGTGCAATCGCGCAAAATATGCTGACCTGGCTTTTTGCAAGGTCATCCAGAATTGGCTGCGGCATATTCTTAAGCGGCCTTGGGGCAAAGTCTTCTATCACCATTAGGCTCAGCTCTGCGCCAACTTCTTTTACTTCTGCTGCAATCGCTGATGCTATTTCAAGCGATTCATTATCGGTTATTATAGTGATCCTTTCCTCGGGCTTAAGCCTGAGGCACACCCTGATAGCATTGTATGCTCCCTGGATGAGCTCTTTATCGAAATCTACAGTCACGTGTTTTATATCCATTTAATATTGTTATAAATATTGGTTTCAGTTTATCAGTTTATTTTCATGAAAGACCCATATGTGTCTCTTCTATGATAAGGTCAACAACTTTGTTCAGGCCCTCTTTCGTGCCATCCCAAACAGCAAGCTGCCTATCGGCACCAGTGCCGTTTTGAAGCATTTGCAGTATATAATTCACTTCTTCCCAGCTGCCGAGGTCATCAACAACATCGCTTATGAATGAAACAAGCTCCATTGCAAGTATCTTGAAATCAACTTCTTCCTGCTTGCCGAAATCAATTAGCTTGCCTTCGGTGCCATATCGCGCAGCACGCCATTTGTTCTCATTTATAAGCGCGCGGCGGTAAATGCGGAAGCCGAGGTTCTGCCTCATCAGCTTATAAAGCTTTACCACAACTGCCTGCATTAACGCAGCCAGACAGATCGTTTCATCAACACGCATGGGGATATCGCACATGCGGAACTCGAGAGTATTAAAATACGGGTGAAGACGGATATCGTACCATATCTTCTTGCCGTTATCTATACAATTGGTTTTAATAAGCAGGTTAACATAGTTATCAAACTCAGTTACAGTATCATAGTAATCGGGAATTCCTGTCCTTGGGAATTTATCAAACACCTTTACGCGGTATGATTTAAATCCTGTATTCCTGCCAAGCCAGAACGGTGAATTTGTTGAAAGTGCAAAAATATGGGGAATAAAATACCTCACCGCATTCATGATCTGTATTCCAACCTCACGGTTCGGGATACCTACATGAACATGCAAACCAAAGATTAGGTTCGCCCGAGCCGCATCCTGCATTTCCTTCACTATCTCATGATACCTGGGGTGATCGGTAATTGTAACTTCGTTCCAGTGAGTGAACGGATGTGTGCCGGCTGCCCCGATACGGAAGCCTGCTTCCTTCGCAAGCGTGGCAAGGTCCGATCGCAGGCTCATTACTTCATCCCGCGCTTCGTGTATATCCCTGCATATCTTCGTTCCCACTTCAACTACCGAGGCATGCATTTCTGGTTTTATCTGTTCCTTCAGGAATACCTTGCCCGAGTCAACGATCTGCTGCATATGAGAAACCAGCTTCCTTGTTTCAGGATCTATAAGCTGGAACTCTTCTTCGATACCAAGCGTAAATATGTGCTTCTCCATATTTTTTTGCTATAATTGGTTTACAATCTATATATTTATCCTAAATAAAACAAGTAATTCCAAATGCTGAAAAGGATAAACATTACTGCTTATGCTGCTTTGGTTTTCCTGGTCTTCTTCGCCGGTGTATCTGTGCCATCCGCCGATTTAGAACCTTCTTCAGTTTTTGCTTTGCGGACGCGTGTTGTTTTTACGCCTGATCTATTTTTGGACTTTTTTTTTACCGATTCATCATATGCGCCTTCAACAATTGGCTCGTTATTGGCGGATGAATAAACAAAGTCACCCCACGTTAGGTTATTAAGCCCTTCCCTGTGAGCCATTGCTCTGCGAATTGCCATATTTGCGGCAGCTTCCACAATCCATTCAAAATTAGCCTCGCCTACCGAGTTTACATCAGCATCAGGTGCGGGATTGCAGAAATCAATTGCATAAGGAACGCCATCTCTCAGCGCAAGCTCAACGGTATTGAAATCATATCCAAGCGCGCGGTTAATCTTCAATACAACATCTGTAAGCATCTGGTTTCTTGCAGGGTCAACCTTGGTATCCCTCAAATATCTTAAATGGTGCGGATTCCTCGGTTCATACGGCATAACCCATACATCCTGTCTATCAAGGCAGTAGATACGGTAATACTCATCAAAAATTATTTCTTCCTGAAGCATCATAACAAGCTGCTCTGTTTCATTATATGCCTTAAACAATTCTTCGGGATTGCTGCATTTGTAAACACTCTTCCAGCCGCCGCCTGAATGCGGTTTGAAGTAAGCCGGGAAACCGATGTATTCAAATATACCTTCCCAATCGAGCGGGAAAGAAAGATTCCTGAATGAGTTATGTGTAGTATCGGTTGGCAGCTGATTGGATGGGAGTATTACGGTCTTAGGTACTGGGATGCCTATCTTGGTCATGAGCGCATTGTTGAAGAATTTTTCATCGGCGCTCCACCAGAACGGGTTGTTGATGACCGCAGTTCCGCTTGAAGCCGCATTTTTCAGGAATGCGCGGTAAAACGGTACATCCTGTGAAATTCTATCTATAATAACATGATATTTTAAAGGCTCACCCTGTATAACTTTGTCTATTGTTACTGCTTCAGCCACTATATCCTGGTTCATATCTCTGGCCTTCTGGTTCACTCTATCTATAAAAGCCTGGGGGAAAGTATTTTCCTGGCCAAATAATATTCCGATTCTTTTCATTAAGCTAAATTACTCCTTTATTTTTTATAGTTTATTTAAATCTTGCCAATAAATGCTATTTTTACGCTATTTTAGGGGTCTTGGATGTGCAGAATTACTCCAAAGGAGTCACTTCGTGACAAATTTACGAAAAATTCGTGAGATATAAAAGCGGCCAAAGTTCAGACATAAAAAATGCCCGGCATTCATCATACCGGACATTTTTTAAAATTCTCTATTTGCCGCTTCCTACTCAACTACTTTACTACTCACCTATTTCACTACTTACCCACTCACCTACTCCACCACTTCACTACTCACCCAATTCACTATTTGATCAACTCACTATTTCACTATTTCAACAGCACCATCTTCTTCATTTCCTTAACTCCATTTGCCTCTACGGAATAAAAATACATTCCGCTGGCTAGATTTGCGCCGTCAAACCGCACTTCATAACTTCCGGCTTTTTTGAATTCATCCAATCCGAAAACCTGCTTGCCCAGGATATCATATATCTTAACCTTAACAACGGCATCATTGGGTATATCATACCTAATCATTGTTGAAGGGTTAAACGGATTTGGATAGTTTTGGCTTAAGCTAAACTCTGCCGGATAACCGGAATTTGTTATGTTTATTCCGGTAAGCGGTTGAGCATATTTAATAACTATTCCGTATTTATAGTTATGATTGACACTGTCTATGGTATATCCGGAAACATAAACATTATTGTCGTAAGTTTTGATATCATTGGCTACATCAACAAAATTTCCCGTTCCATTGTATAAAGACTGCCACAACAATGTACCATTGATGTTGTATTTCTTTAACCTGATATCAAACATACCCGAAGTATATTCCGGACCGCAATAAAACACATTGTTCTCCCGGTCTATTGTTAAACCCGCAGATAAACCTGCATCATTTGAATTTGTGTTAAAAGTCTTTTGCCAGAGACCTGTGCCATTTGAATCATATGATGTCAGATAATTCCAAATTAAAGAAGGTTCCTTGAACTGACCAACAACATATACATTTCGCATCTGATCAACACCAACCGAAAGCGGAAAATTATCACTGCCTGCATCAATTCTTTTACTCCATTTAAGTACACAGTTATTATCGAACTTCACAGTAATTGATCTTTTAATATCGCTGGAATCTATGTAACAAACTACATAGATGTTATCAAGACTATCGATAGCAATATTTTGATAATACGGTGTCCAACCGGGCGGAGCTTTGTAAGCCCCGGTTGAAATCAAATTTCCGGCATCACTGTATTTGCAGATTTTTAACGAATCAGTACTAAATACTTCGCCTGCGATAAATACATTTCCATTTCGGTCGCATTGTATATAGTCATGATTCCACATATAATAGTTATATCCAGGAAAGGCAAGAGACCATCTTTTCCAAACCAGTGTGCCTGCCGCATTATATTTATACAGGTCTTCACCAAAAGTATAATCTCTCAGGAAAATACTTCCGTTTCTGCTGACCTTCATATCCATTAGAGTATGCTGGTTTTTGGGGTCATCATTATAAACAACAGCCCATTGACGGCTCCCATCCGGCCGGTACTTAAGAAGCACTATATCATAACCCGTAGATGTTTCTTTTACTCCTCCTACATAGATAAAGCCTGAATCATCAACAGCCAGAGAAGTTGCATATTCTACTCCAAAAGCTGAATCATTATAGTGTATTGCCCATTGCAGTACACCTGATTGGTTATGTTTTGTGAGAGTTATATCAAACCCGTATTCAAATGTCACTGTGGTAGAAATGCTGTAAATGTTACCAAACCTGTCAATTTCTGTTCTGAATATTTCACTGTTATAAGTTCCGCTTCTCAGAAATTTTGCAACCCATTCCTCTGTTTGAGAAACCGCAGTAAGCTGAAATATTACCATAATGCAAACTATGTAAACTAATTTTGCTTTCATTGGATATTTTCTCTTAAATTTTTTAAGTAATTACTTAATCAACAGCATTTTCTTTGTTTGATTATAAATACCTGATTTAAGTGTATAAAAATAGACTCCGCTGGAGTAGCCAGAAGCATCAAAACTAACTTCATAATTTCCCGGTTTTAGATCCTGCTGCACCAGGGTTTTTACTAACCTGCCTGATATATCATATACATTAAGCCTTGTCTCTCCCTCATAACTTGCAGGAATACTGAAATTTATCTTTGTTGAAGGATTAAAAGGATTGGGATAGTTCTGTTTAAGGTCAAATTTTCCGGGTGTTTCAGTCCCATTTACTGAAATGTTTCCAACCAGGCTCATCGAGCGCTTGTAAAGTCCCATTCCGTTAGTACCAACGAACATTGTATTATTGATGAAATCAATTGTATTAATATCCGTAAAAGGCAGGTCGCCGTTAAATGAGCTCCATGATGCGCCGTTATTGGTTGTTACGAACAATCCGGCTTGTGTTCCCGCGAACAGGGTGTCGCTTTTGGCTTTAACAACTCTTACACGTAAATTAGTCAAGCCTGAATTCACCGCGCTCCAAAGATCACCATTGTTTGTACTCCTGTAAACACCTGAATCTGTTGCCGCGTAAATGTCAGATTGTTTCTGGGTAATATAGTTGATCTTTGCTGATGTTAATCCGTTATTTGAATTTACCCAGTTAACTCCCCTGTTAGTTGACCTGAACATCCCGCCATCAGTTCCAGTAAACAGAGTAAAATTGCACTTTGCAATGCACCTTGCTGAGCGGTTCGTTAAACCGCTGCTGAAGTTTCCTTCCCAGTTGCTGCCAAAATTCGTTGACCTGTAAACACCGCTATCTGTAGCGGCAAAAGTATAGATCGAATCCAGCATCATAGCTCTTGTATCCGGCTGTACATAGTTGTTTATGTATCCTATTATACTCCACGATGCTCCGTTATCAATGCTTTTCAGGTAGCCTACTGCTCTATCACCGAAAAGAAGATGCCCCTGTCTTCCCAGAATGGCTGAATTTATCATATAAGAAGTGTAATAGCCAACCAGCGGCGATTTGTAAAAGGTGTTCCCTTCATTTGTAGTGCGAAAATAATATGTCATAGTCCCGATATGAAGTGTGTTCCCTTCAATATGGGTACTCTTTATTACTGAATTTGTAATTCCAATTCCCGAAAACTGCCATGATGAACCGCCGGAAGTACTGCTGAACATTCCCAAACCTCCGGCAAATAAAGTGTTGTTAAATTTCTGAACTGTATAAGCTGAGCCTGAAAAAAAGCCGTTGTTTGCGGAATACCATGTAGAGCCATTATCGGTGCTTTTGTAAACTCCCCCCGAAATAAATAACGCGTACACATTTACGCTGTCACTTGTAATGCTGTATAGGTCGCTTCCGGATATTCCGCTGTTTGAAATTGACCAGTTTGCCCCGTCATTGGTTGACTTATAGATTATGGAGTTTCCGGTAGAAGCGAATATGCTGTTTAAATGTTTGCCAAGTTTGTAATAGTACCCAGTTGGCAAACCATTATTCACAGTAGTCCAGTTATTTCCAAGATCAGTACTTTTATACATTACGCCATTTGGATAATTCGAAACATATACATCGTTACCTAAGGCTAAAACGGAATTCAGCTTGAATGCAACCGGAGAACTGCATTTTACCCAGCTCACACCAATATCAGTGCTGCGGTATAATCCGCCATCCTGGGAAGATGCATATATAACGTTGTTGGAATTTGAAAGATAAGTTACCTGGTTAGAACCAACGCCCGCACAAGGCTGCCATGTATTGCCGTAGTTTGTTGACCTGTACAGCGAAGGGCTGTAGTTTACACTCGCCAACAAGACTGTATCTACAGAGATCAGATTCCTTACTGTTCTTGGCAGCGAAACACTATAGTGAATGTAGGGAAACTCCCATGACTGGCCATTATTTGAGCTTCGCCAAACATAGTTACCTGTTACACCGCTGCCATAAGCAGCGCAAAAAAGATAAGGTCCGCATTTCGTAATATCCGTTATAGGATCATTTACAAAATTTGTAAAGTTAACAGATTGCCACTGAGAAAAAATCCCATCATTTAATGAAAATGACACTAGTGCGAGTACAATTACAAACATTCTGATTGTTTTCATATGTTTTGTTTGTTATTAGATTATTGAATTATTATTTCTTAATAGTTTTTTTAGTGAAGCTTGACTTCTGATTTATAGAAAGACTCATTTAGAAATTTTAATACATACAGATAAAATACGGCCATGATTGAAACTGAGAATCCGGCAAGCTGAACAGGCAGCCCGGGGAGGATCCAAAACCGGTACCTCCAGGATCATGGCCGTAAACTATATACTGAATATCATTTATTCATTATCACAATATTTTCTGAATTCTTAATTGTTGAGACTTCATTCCGGGCATAGAATTCCCTTCGAAATAGTATCCTGTTTTTTTGTTTTGGCTTATTAGGTAAAGGTCAGATCAATTTGAAATGATGTTCATGTCAATTCAAATCATGTTTTTTCATATTTTAGGTTGCAAAGTCCCTTAATGCCCTCCCGAATGTAAATTTTCACCCAGTAGGTAATTGTGTTTTCGTTGACCCCCAAAATGTAAGCGATCTCTTTGTTTGGGTGATTTTTCGACTTCATGATAATTGCATTCAGCCGCCTTAAGACTTTTGCTTTTTTTTCAGCCCTCTGCCTGTTTAAGACTTCTTCAAATGCTTGACCGGTAATATTTATTCTGTAACTCATAATTTTTTGATTGTGTACAAACATACAATCTAAAATATAGATTCTGCAAAGAGAAAAAT
>JACSRQ010000240.1 GCA_014879675.1 Ignavibacteria bacterium | reverse complement strand
ATACCAGCCGCCTGCAAACAGAACTATTCAATCAATCACTTCATTCAGAAATAACCTGAACCCATCAGTCAGTTTCTATCTTTCTCTCAGTGGCCACAGTGTTAATGCACAGCCGCCATTCTGGATCCGCTTTTACAAAAATTCCGGCTCATGGGATGTTAATCCGCATAATGGATTCCTGGGTGGCTCTACCTGTTTTAGTGGTACGGGCGGATTTGGATGGAGCAGAACTGCTTTGATTTGCAGATCTGCGGTGGATACAAATTTCTTCCTTACCAGGTTTGACTGGCAAACCTGTAGCAACCCGGAATCCGGTTACAGGAACAAAGTAACATATAATTCAGGTACGGGCAGCCAGGACATTCAAAATATTGGATTGTATGATTTCGAAATAGATAAAGTTAACGATTCGCTGATCTTTGGAGTTGGGGCTATGTACCTCAGTACCGGAAAGTTCTGGGCTTCAACAAATAAAGGCTCGAATTGGGCAAGCACAAGCATATCCGGAGGTTTGACCTCGTCTTACAGGCTTAAGCTAAACCCGCTAAGACGAAGTGAGATATACTTTTCTGTTAACCAGCAGTTTTACCGTACAACAAACTCAGGAATAAACTTCACACTTGTTAATACTTTTGCTGCAGATGTTTCGCAGATAGAGATCGACCCTGTAGATTCGACATTGTTTGTACTCACTTCAAACAGGAATGTTTACAGGTCAACTAACGGAGGAAGTAATTTTTCGCTTGTTTCCGGAGTAAGCCTTGACCGGATCATATTTACACCGGATAATCACCTGAAGCTCTATGGCGCAGCACAGAACGGTTTGTATATCTCAACGAACGGGGGAGTAAACTGGATCCACTACTTCGATAATTTTTCAGGTTCTTCAGTTGTAAATGGTATTGTCAAGTATCCGAATGACTGTGACACAGTTTATGCCAGCAACAGCAGCGGTCTATACAAGATATGGGCTTCATTGATTGGAGTTGAGGCAATTTCATCGGAAATCCCCGAAACATTTTCACTATCCCAAAACTATCCAAATCCATTCAACCCGTCAACGAAGATAAGATTCCAAATTCCGTCTTCTGTAGAGACGACCCGGCGGGTCGTCTCCCTGACTATATACGATATCCTCGGCAAACAAGTCGCAGTTCTCGTTAACCAAAATCTCCAGCCCGGCACATACGAAGTGAACTGGAATGCGGCAGATTTTCCCAGCGGAGTATATTTTTATACGCTGAAAGCGGGGGACTACACCGAAACACGCAAAATGGTATTGATAAAATGATGTTAATCAAATTCTTATCTGGTTATATTACATCATAACCAAATCAAAAAATATTCATATGAGAAATTTTACTATTGCTGCAATTCTGTTTCTGCTTGTAAATTCAATGGCCTACTCTGCGCCCGGCGATACTACCTGGCTGACTGCATTCGACCAGGACTACCATAACTGGGCAACCGTAAACTATACTTCGGTAACGTTTCCCGATACCAGCAATCACTACGAAAAGATCCTGATGAAATATACCATCGGCTGCCCGGCTGCGGGCTGTGACCCGTGGGATAGGCTCGGATGGGTTAAACTTTATACTGATACAGCCACAGGCGAAGGTTTTGAAATTGCGCGAATAGTAACTCCATATAATATCGTTGGCGGCGGCTATCCCGGAACATGTACATTCTGGATCGACGTGACCGACTACATGCCGCTTTTCCATGATACACAGATTCTCGGCAACTATATCGAAAGCTGGATAGGCGGCTCAAGAGGATGGCTATCCACAATTAAATTCGCATTCATAGAAGGCGATCTGTATTACAAACCTTTTAAAGTTGTTAATCTTTGGCAGGATCATTACGTTGTGTATGGCGATACTGCAAATCCGCATGAAAGCCACCTTGAACCTATGAACATCCCCATCGACGGGCAGACCGCAATGGTGAAAGCAAGGATGATCACTACCGGCCATGGGCAGGGCAATACCAACAATGCCGCGGAATTCTCATCGAAATATCACTCGCTTGTGGTAAACACAGATTCTGTTGTGCATAACCTGTGGCGAACTGATTGCAGCGTTAATCCTTGCAGCCCGCAGGGCGGAACTTACACATACAGCCGGGCAGGCTGGTGCCCTGGTGCAAGTGTAATTCCGTGGGATAACGATGTTACTTCCCTGGTTACCCCCGGCGGCTTTTCTGTGGTTGATTACAACATTCAACCGTATGAGAATTTCTGCAGGCCAACAAATCCCAATTGTGTAAGCGGCGTTACATGCCCTGACTGCAACTATAATTATAACGGCCACACCGAACCGGCATGGAATGTGGAAGGGCAGTTGATATTTTACAGGCTTAATCCAATGATAGGCATTAACAACAACCAGTCAACTTTGCCAAAAGCATTTAAACTGGATCAAAACTATCCGAATCCGTTTAACCCGGTTACTAAAATAAAGTACGAGTTGAACAGGTATTCACACATTACACTGAAAGTTTTTTCAGCGGATGGCTCAGAAATTGCAGTGCTTGTTGATTCAGAAATGAAGAACGGTATCTACGAAGCTGAATGGGATGCCGAAGATCAGCCAAGCGGCGTTTACTTTTATAAGCTCTCGGCAGATGGATTCACCGAAACAAAGAAGATGGTGCTGATAAAATAAGAGTTTTCAGCATCATAAATTAAACCCTGAAAAGGAGGCGGTATGAAGACCTTAATTACTGTTACGCTTTCAATGTTTTGCTTATTACATGTTTCACTTTCTCAGCCATGGACCGAAATGACAACAGGAGTAACTACTCCGCTCACTTCGGTATCTAATTATGATAATTTGAATGCATGGATGTGCGGAGATAATGGTGTTGTGTTACGAAGCACTAATAACGGATACAACTTATCAAATGTAAGCGGCAATGGATTACCTTCAAATATCTCACTTGTAAATATATACGGTATCAGTGTATCAACCGCACTTACTGCGGGATTTGTCGGTTCAATAACTTATGTATATAGAACTTCAAATTCGGGAGCGAATTGGAACTTAGTGTTTACTCAGCCAAACGGATTCATAAACGGAATTTGGTTTAACGGTCCGTTGAACGGATTTATGACCGGTGATCCCGTTGGAGGCAGATGGTCCTTGTGGAAAACCACCAATGGCGGTACAAACTGGGATTCAACCGGTATGTTTCTCGCTCAGCAAAACGGTGAGCTTGGGTGGAATAACTCCCTGTATCGAAATGGAAATGAAACATGGTTTGGCACCGATAAGGCGAGGATATATCACAGCTCTACAGGAAGCGCTCCCTGGGAGATACAGTCAACAGGTGCAAATACCAATATTTATACTATCTGGGTGAAGAACAACGCTCCTTTTATCGGATACGCAGGCGGTGATTCCCTTTCAAAAACAACTAACAACGGCTCAGTATGGATCATACAGCCAATAGGAGGAACGGGGTCTATTACTGGTTTTGCGTATTTTATATACATGAATTTTTTATGGCATATAAGGAGTGATAACAAGATTTATGCAACTTCAGGCAGTTCATCATGGTATGTGCAGTATACTGCACCTGCCGGTAATTTTACACATTTGACTATAATTAGGCCGGAATTTATGTATACTGTAGGCAATCTATTTGCAGTGCGTAACAACGGAGGCGTTTCAAGATACTACTATTTTGCTGAAGGTATTTCAATCGTTTCCAGCGAAATTCCCGAAAACTATTTGCTCGGGCAGAATTATCCTAATCCGTTCAATCCGGTTACCAATATCGGATTTCGGATTATTGATTTCGGATTGGTACGACTGACAATTTATGATGCTCTCGGAAACTCAATTGCGTCACTTGTCAATCAGCAGCTTCAGCCCGGATCATATGAAGCAGCATGGGATGCCTCGGCATATCCAAGCGGCGTGTATTATTATAAGATGGAGGTGGGCAGCTTTACAGAAACTAAGAAGATGATTTTATTGAAATAGTTCTTTAATTTAGTCTATTTAAATATACAGTTATATACCCTGAAGATAAAAAATATTCTGCTGACTCAACAGACTCTACTGACCCTATAGAGTCCGGACAATCTAAGCACTCTTCACACTTTGAGAATCCGGTTCTACCGGATTCAAAATCCCGCCCCGGCGGGACACGACTCGACACTTTAAGCACTGCAATATTTTACCTTGCCATATTATTTTTTATCATAGGTTTTAATTTCAGAGATGCTATGGTTGGTAACTGGCAGCAGCAATTTTTGCCAACAATTAACAACAGACCAATATCTGATATTACATTTATTGATAGTCTAGTAGGATTTGCTGTAACACCATACACGGCAAATGATACAGCTTATATTCTTAAAACAACCAACAGTGGGGATAACTGGAATAGAATATTTGTTGGAGCAACAAATTCAATAGGAGGTTTTAATAGAGTTCAATTTTTGGATTTAAATACAGGGTATGTTTGTGGTAATTTTTTAAGAAAAACTATTAATGGAGGCTTGAATTGGTTCCCAGTAAATACCTCAGGGATATTCCCTGAGAATATGTATGTTTTAAGTACAGACACTATATGGATAATAGATAGTGAGAGTTTTGCCGGTGGCGT
>JACSRQ010000068.1 GCA_014879675.1 Ignavibacteria bacterium | reverse complement strand
AGGCTGGGCGCTGTGCAATGATTTTCTCTTTACGGGAACTATTGTGCTCAGGACTACCAACGGCGGGCAGGTGTGGACAAATTACAGGTACCCGGATTCAACAAAAGTGTGGAATGTGGTTTATTTCCTGAATCCGCAGACGGGTTTTCTGACAGGCTTCAGCGGGCTCTTCTATAAAACTACCAATTCCGGCATCAACTGGTTCGAAACATATCTTGATTCTTCATACTGCCCGCTGCTTTACGGACTGCAGAAGACACGGATGTATTTCATTAACGATAATACCGGATTTGCATGCGGCGGACAGATAGATATCCAGGGCATGATGTGGAAAACTACAGATGCAGGACTTAACTGGAAAACTTACTGTGTATCTGCTGAGCCTCTTTATGACGTTAAAGCTGTTAGCCCCACTAAAATAATAGCAACAGGCGGTGATTTCGAATACGGGATGAACATGACTGTGTCATATGATGCCGGGGAGACATGGAATACCGATGTTACTGGGATCTTCGGGCGGGGCAGAGCGCTTGCATTCCGGACACCATCTGAATTGTGGGTACCCATGGATTTTTCGCAGACATTTGCAGTCAGCCTCGATTCCGGCAGAATTGGCTCTCCGTGGCAGGAAATCCGCGCCGAGGACAGCACAGGAGTAATTGCAGCAGTATTCCTTTCTCCCACTTTGGGCTGGGCTTTTGGCACTAAAGGGAATATACTGAAATATAATCCCTCGGTTATAGGCATTGGCAGCAATGAACAGGTGCCGGAAGCATTCACATTAACACAAAACTACCCCAATCCGTTCAACCCTCAAACAAGAATTGGCTACACTTTAAGTACAGGCGGAATAGTTCGAATAGATATATTTGATATTTCCGGAAAGTTAACAGCTTCGCTCGAAAATGTTTACCGTCCTGCCGGTTATCATGAAGTTGTTTGGGATGCTCAGGCATTGGCCAGCGGGGTTTATCTGTACAGGATATCATTCGGACAGGCAAGCATTACCAAAAAAATGATGCTTCTTAAATAGAAGGTCTTAAGCCTTTTAACAACCTCTTGAAAATTACAACCAAAATATTTCTGCTATTGATGTTATGCGGCGGATTGCTCAGCCAGGAGTACTGGGTGAGAGTACCTTCGCCTGTAACCGGATTCTTTACCCGCTGTATGTTTGCCGATTCTGTTTACGGCTGGGCGTGCGGCGAGAGCGGAATGATAATTCGCTCAACCAATGGAGGCGATTCTTGGGAATCACTCAACACCGGACTTACAGCTTACGTGGTAGAAGATATTTTTTTCCTGAATAGCCGGCTTGGATGGTTCGTTGCCAATGACGGGGGATACACTGCTACAAGGATCGGCAGAACTACCAATGGGGGAGTGAACTGGAGCATAACACCTTTCCAGGATACTGCATCGATCAACTGGTGTGTTGCATTTACAGATTCATTAACGGGTTTTCTTTCAGGTTACAGCGGGAAGATTTACAAAACTGTTGATGGCGGTTCAAACTGGAGCGCTGCATTCATCGATCCGGCAGGATGTCCGCCGCTGTTCAATTTTCCCAAGAACAGGATAAGATTTTTAAATGCTGCTACCGGATTTGCATGCGGCGGTATATACGATATACAGGGGATTATCTGGAAGACAACTGATGCAGGTAACAACTGGCAAACATACTGCATAGCACCTGAACCCTTTTTCGATATCAAGCCATTCAGCTTAAACAGGATAATAGCAGGCGGGGGTGATTTTGAATTCGGCGCTACAACCGCAGTATCAACCAATGGCGGTCCGTGGATATATGATACAACAGGACTGTTTGGGGTAGGGAGGGATCTTGCTTTCCGCACAGCATCGGAAGTTTGGATGCCGCTCAGCTTTGCTCAAACCTGGGCTCTCAATCTCGATTCCGGCAGTGCAGGCAGCAGGTGGTACAGCATTCCGGGAACAGACAGCACTTCTATCAACGCGGCAGAATTTTTCTCACCCACAAAAGGATTTGGTTTTGGTTCCAACGGTGCAATAGTGAAGTATAATACAAACGTGATCGGGATATCACAATCAGGAATAGTACCTTTAACAAACAGGCTGATGCAGAACTATCCGAATCCATTTAATCCTTACACCGAAATTGCGTTTGAATTGAGAATGAACTCAATGGTAAAAATTACATTGTTTGATGTAACCGGCAGAAGCATTGGCGTGATATTCAGCGGATACAGGCAGGCAGGACATAATTCATTCAGTTTTGATGGAAGCCGTCTGGCATCCGGAGTTTATATCTACAGGATTGAAGCGGGCAGCTATGCTGCCTCAAAAAAAATGGTGATACTTAAATAAGCATCACCACATTTTAAACCCGGTATCTTTTACTTCTATTTTACAAGTATCATCTTTTTGCTTTCTGTAAAACCGCCTGTTTTGAGAGTATAGAAATAGACTCCGCTTGGATAATTTGATGCATCCCACTGAACTGAATAACTTCCTGGCTGAACATTTTGCTCGAAAAGCTCAGTAACTATTTTACCCGTCATATCATAGATATGCATTGAAGCATTTCCGGCTTTAATAATACTAAACTTAATTGTAGTTGCGGGGTTGAACGGATTGGGATAATTCTGTTCAAGCGAATAGCTCTTAGGTACTTCAGTTCCTGTCTGGGTTATTCCTATTGTTGTATAATCTATGATGGCGCTCCATATCTGGAACACATCATTCGGCTGGTTGCTCATCCATACCGGATGCAGTTTACCATTTCCGGAAGTAAGACCGAGGTTATCGCCCATATTACCGCCGCCTGCGCCTGCTACCGATCTTGGTTTGAAGCGCTGGGTTGTAACCCTGTGATCGCTCCATGAGCTGCCGCCATCTGTTGATCTTGATAGATATACATCCGCAGAATCAGATGAACCCCTGTTATCATAATATACTATATTCAATCCTCCGTTTTCATCAACCTTGATAGAAGGGAAGAATTGGTTACGTCCGTTGTTAATGGGGTCTTGGTTAACCCTAACGCCGCTGCTCCATGAATTTCCGTCATCTGTTGACCTGAACATTACTATATCCGGATCATTGCCGGCAGGAGCAAGGTTCTTGCTTGTTGTTGCGATATATATCCAGCCATTCCTGCTGCCGCCTGTTTTATCAATATCAATAACAGGAAAGCTGTTCGCACGGATAGTCCATGGAGCAAGCTGAGTGGTTCTGATCCCGTTGATATCGATCGCGTTTTCATTTATTGTCCAGTTAACGCCGCCGTTTGTTGATCTTGATATGCCGATGTAATCTTCTGTATATGGAGAATTGGGGACCGAAGACGCCCAGGTTGTGAATACCGTTCCTGCCGGGTTCACGCAAATTGCCGGGCCATAAGAGCGATTGGAGCCAAAGCCATTATTTACATTAATTATCGATGACCAGGCTGCACCGCTATTTGTTGTATAAGAAAGTACTATCCTGAACGGAGCCACAAAGTATGTCCATGCAAGGTATGACCTGCCGTAATAAGGACTTGCCGGGGCATCGTCGGTACCCGGTGAGCCTTTATCCACATCAACATTCTGCTGGATCGAAACATTTGATGACCAGTTAACCCCGTAGTTTGTAGTATAGTTTGCGAACATGCCCGTTTGGATATTTCCAAGATGCGTTAAAATAAATACACCATTCTTATCAATTATTGTACCGGGGTCACCGCCATGGTTCTGAACGGGCGTACCGGAGCAAACATCGTTGCCTGTCCACGTCAATCCGCCGTTAGTTGAAAAGTAAGTGCCTTCGCTTCTTGAGCTGAGGTTAATAGTATAAGAGCTCACAAAAAGTATTTGCTGGTTTGATTGATGCCTGGAAATTGTTGGCTCGATCTGGTTTATCCCTGAAGGAAATACTCTGAAATTTGCCCATTGTGAGGAAAGTTCAGGCCCTGTAATTATGCAGCCGATAAGGAAAACAAAAATAGTGTTGAGAATTTTCATCAGTTTTTCATTAATTTTTAGCAGCAGATCAGCTAACAAGCAAAGTAAATTTAACCAATATGCGAAATTATTAAAAGCCTTAAGAATGTCACTGTGAAACTTTTAAACCCTGCCGGATCTCAGCATGCTTAATATTGCCTAATCACAACTTAAATACTGCTTCTGTAAGCAGTAACAATGCTAATTCTATAATAGTTTAATATAAATAAATAGTATTATAGAAAAAATAGGCAGGGCTTAAAATATCCGGCAATTTCTGCCGAAGTACCCTGCCTTATGAGATTTTAAAAAGAACTATTACCTGAACAAATATGCCAGTGTAAGTCCGCCGAAGAAGTTTCTCCTTGGACCTGATTCGTAATAATCCTTGTTTGCATCAGAGTTTATGTTGATAAACGCAACATACTTCTTATCTGCGATGTTGTTTAATCCGCCGTAAGCTACGAGTCTGAATTTATCAAAATTCAGGTCAAAACCCAGCTGGGCGTTTAAAAGAGAGTATGATGCTGTTTTCAGGCTGTCAACATTAGCGTCATTAACGAACATATCGCCTATATGCTGAAAGCTTGATTTAACATAAATAGTGTATTTTTTTGCGAATGTATATTGATACATAGCTTCACCTGAAAGGAACATCTTCGGGTTCGAAGGTTCAAGGTTACCGCTGTAATTAACATTGGTTAAAGTACCTGCCGAGTCAATTGTCCCGGCTTCGTATTTGTCGTATTTAAAATCCTGGTAAGTAAATGCTCCTTTTAGCGTGAAGCCCTTTACTATTTCGGAATTTAAGCCGACTTCAATGCCGGTCCGTTTTGATACGGCTGCGTTGCGGAAGAACACATCGCCATCTACAACAAAAGGTACAATAACATCTTCTATCTTTGTGTTATAAAAAGCTACTTCAAAAAATGTATTCTTAAAGTACTTCTTTTTGAAGCTTGCGATCTCACCTTTTATGCCTGCTTCAAAGCTTGTTGATTTCTGCGGCTTCAAATCGGGATTGATTGTATGAATACCGTTATCTGAAGTGTAAATGAAATTATCAAGCTCGTTGCCTGCAGGTGAATCAAAACCAAGTCCGAAAGATGTGTATAAAGCGATATGCGGTGTGATCTTGAAGTTCAAAGCAGCTTTAGGAGTGAATTCAGCGAATACACGTGCTGTATCCTTAAAGCCTGCCAGCTCATCTTTGAAATCATACACAACCCTGTCGTATCTTCCGCTTACGAGGAATGAGAGCTTCTGCGGGATTATATCGATCTGGTTCAGTGCGTATGCGCCAACGTTTGAAATGACTTCGTCTGAAATGCCGATAAGGTCATCGTCTTTCTGGCCTCCAATATTCTTGAATTCACGTATCGGCCCATCCTGATAAAAGAGGTCTGTACCAATAGTGAATTCGTTGGTTCTTTGTTTTGATTTAAGCTTACTGCCGAAAGTGTACTTGTTGACATACCTGAATGAGCCGCCGATGCCATACCTGGTAAATAACCGATAAGTTCTTGCGACCCTATCGAATATTTTGACAGTACCGTAACCGGTAGCTTCAAAGGTGTGTTTCATATTACCTTTTTCAAGGCTTGTTAACAGGGTTACACCAACCCTTCCTTTTTTGCTGTCTCTTTTTTCATCCCTGCTTAAAGAACGGGGATTTGCCAATGTATCGTTTTCGTTATACTGTGCAAGCGTCAGGGCTCCTGGCAGCTTTATCAGACCGTTTACATAATATCCGTAAACAGAAAGTTTTGAAGTTGGTGTGAAGTCAGCTTCAAACAGGCCGTTAAGCCTGTGCTGGTATTCCTGGCTATGCTGCCTGTAGCCGTTGTAATTCTGGTAGCTGTATGATGTCATGAAACGTGAGTTCTTTCCGTTCACTCCAACTTTGAAACCGTTCTTTCTCAGGTCGTAAGAACCGAATTCATTGTTGAGCTGCACAAATGAAACAGGGAAGAATTTATCGGTCAGGAAGTTTATTACGCCGCCGGGCGCATTAGTATATAGAGATGAAGAGTAACCTCTTACAAGCTCTATCCTTCCGATAGCATCGAAGTCGATGGCCTCGATCCTTGTCTGGCCGTCAGGCTCTGATTCCGGGATACCGTCAAGCATTATTCTAACACCCCTGATACCGGTGTTTGAACGGCTTCCGTATCCGCGAATCGTGATCCTTGTATCATGGTTTCCATATCTCGGCTGGAGGAATAACCCGGGCACAGTAAGAAGTACATCCTGTACTCCCACTTTGCGGCTGGTGATCCAGTTTGTTTGGTTTATCCGCAATACCGGGTATGGAATATCAATGATCTTTTGTTCAGTACGTGTTCCTGTAATTATGATCTCATCCGTTTTGTATTCAGATGTATCAGCGGGGTCATCCTGCGCTAATGCCGTGAAGGTCGTACATATCCCCACAAACAATAGAGCAAGAAACCTATAATATTTCAGCATTATATGCTCCTGTTATATTTATAAAATATCAAATAATAATTTCAAATAATATAGAAGGCAGGGAGTATCTGTATCCATTACGCTCCTAACGTAATTCGGTCAATACCTGCCTTCTCTTAATCACAAATGAATCTTACAGCATGAATCCGCGCATAATCATTTGCCGAATGCCGTATCCGGGCACACTGCCGCTTTATGGATCAACGGAGGATGTCAATCACTACAAACCCGGCAATTGCATGTAATGAGGCATCCGCGCAAAAAAACTATGCTTACTTTGAAACATTGATCAAATATGTGAGGGAGGAAGAGGAGGAGCTCGTCCGAGGTAAATTTCAGAGACGTCACTTGTTGGAGGAATGAATCTTAAAACACTGACTATGCCGATTATCGGCGGGTCAAATTTCAGTGCATCAAAAACAGAAAAGGTATCTATTGTTTGGGTTTCTGTGAGGATGCAGGCAAAAAATACAAATTCACCTTTTGCCATTTCCTTTGTAAGATCAGCTCCTACAAGAAAAAATGATACAAAAAGCAGAATTAATATCCAGTCAACAGCGCGGGAGTTCTGAATAAACAGCGGCGATGACTTGATCTTCTTTGCGATATTTACAATGAATCTTATCAATCCTGGATTTATTTTACTGATACTATCAGGCACGCTTGATAAATCAAATTCGGATTATCCTATGCTGCATCCGAATATTCTATACTTCCTATACAATATAACAGCAAGTATTGTTTATAGACAAAAATAGTATTTTCAATTAATAAAACAAATGTATAATAACTAACTGCTTAAGTTAAATTTAGCGGGATTCGTTGTGAATATTGGGGTTTATATTGCCGCCGGCCATTGAGTTCTGTTCGTGATTGGAGCTAATTTAAGGATATCAGGAAAGATATTGGGAATGATCATTGAACGTTTTACTGAAAATCAAAATATAAACCCCATTAAAATAAAAAAGGTATTACCTATATGAAGCAACAGGCAATACCTTAAATATATTTTTTGATGATGGCAGCTGGATTTATACTGTATTCAAAATGCTTTCGCGTTCTTCAAACAGTTTTACAAGCTGATCCATAAGTGCGCCTGCTTTTTCCATTGATGGTTTTATATCAACGTTTGCTTTTGAGTTATCATCCATTTCTGTACACGCTGCTGAAATAGCTTCAACATCATCGAACAAGTTTGCATCAAACTCGTAAAGCTGGTTAAGCTTTTCTTCTTTTACTTTAACAACATCGAAAGCGCCGGAGTATCCCCGAGCTGCTGCTTTAAATTTCGCTACGCAAAGCTGAAGCTTTTTATCAAGCTTATCTATGCCATCAGACTCGAACAGCTTGCCGCGCTGGGTTAAGTTGAGGATAGTGTTTTTCAGCTTAACATGGTTTGTATCAAGCCTTGTAGCCAGGGTATTCCTGAGAATTGTATCAAGCTCTCTGGAGTTATCCCTGTTTACATATCCATCGTAACCCGGAATGAACCTTGTGATCTTTTCGAGGAAATTTTCCTTCGATTTAACTGCGTCTAACTGTGACCCTAAATTGCTCATGATTGGATAAAATTTAATTTATAATTGAACAAAAATACTTAATCCTGCAATTAAATCAAAAGGGATAATGCTAATTTTAAACGAAATATAACATTGTATTTTTATAATTGTATAGGCAATTTAAAAACATTCTGATAATCAATTTCTGATAAATATGAAAAAAATAGTTGTAATTCTTTCATTTATCTTACTCCAGGTAGCAGGTGCAAACTCCCAGCCAAAACAATTAACAAATTTTGTCCAGATACTTGATGCGCTGAAATCAGGTTACAGGGTAAATGCCGTAATACATTATAAAGATTGTATGCTGGTTTCCGAAGGTGATACTCTCAAAGCACCCGATGCAATTGGCGGGATGGATGTAATGCCATACGAGTATTTTGCTGCAGGCGTTATAGGTAAAAATATCGCTTTTATTTCGTCTTCAGAAACAGTAATGATATACCTGAAAGGATTCGGCGGTTACCTCTATAACTATGTTAAGCTGCGAATTTATGAAGATAACAAAGTTGAGATCACGGCACGGTACCTGACCATTGATAAACAGGAAGTAAAGATGGATGAAACATTTTATGGCGAGATCAACGACGGATCTAATGGCAAAGCAGTTTATTTCTATGCTGATTGAAAAAAACACCCATGGCTGCAACGTTCAATAGCAACACGGATATTCTGTTGTATGCTATTTGTAATTTTTTAACCCTGAAGGGGTGCTATTATCGTAATAATTTAATTCAAAATCATTTAAATCCCGAAGGGGTGATATTATATATAAATCAGTGATCTTACTTATATGAAAAAAATAATCACAATACTATTTTTTTTGAACTTAGTAATATATTCTCAATGGGAACAGGTTAGTTCCGGTATGGGAAATATTTCTATAAATTCTTTTGCGCTTCTAGGAAATAAAATATTTGTAGGCAGCTATGGGAATGGTGTGCTATTTACTACTAATAGCGGATTAAACTGGACTTATACCTCATTGGGTGCTTTGCAGGTAAATTCAGTTATTGAAAACAATAATATCCTGTACGCCGGAACTGAGTTTAACGGAATTTATAAGTCAACAAATGATGGTTATAACTGGATTCAGGTTTTGAACAGGCCAACTATTCGAGCTTTAGCCTCTGATGGATTATATATTTACGCCGGAACAAGTGATTCAGGTATCTATAAGTCTTCAAATTCGGGCATAAGTTGGTCTTTATCATCTTTGAATAACAGAAGTATTCATTCAATCTTCATAAATGGTAATTACATATATGCCGGGTGTGATGTTAGCGGAATATATTTCTCTACTAATAGTGGTGTCAACTGGACACAAACTTCATTAAATAACACGGACGTGAGAACAATATGTGCCAACGGGAGCTATATATTTGCCGGTACCTATGGAGAAGGAATATTTATTTCATCTAACAACGGTTCATCGTGGTCTCAAAGTCAGCTTGGAAGTGAGTTTATCCTGACGCTTGTTTCCAGAGAAAATAATATATTCGCAGGATCGACAACATTCGGAGTATATGCCTCAAATAATAACGGGAATACCTGGATAATGAGGAATGAAGGGCTGCCATATGCTATTGTTGCAAAGCTCTTTATAGCCAATAATTTTTTATTTGCAGGCAGGTATAATGGCGGAGTGTATCGAAGAGAATTGAATCAGCTAATTGGCATTAATCCAATTTCTTCAGAGATTCCCGAATCATTTTCCCTCTTCCAAAATTACCCCAACCCCTTCAACCCCTCAACAAAAATAAAGTTTGCTATTCCTTTCATTCCATCAGCAGCACAGACATTCTTGTCTGTGTTTGATATTTTCGGACGGCAAGTAACTGCCCTGATCAGCCAACAGCTCACCCCGGGAACATACGAGGTCGAATGGGATGCCTCAAACCAGCCCAGCGGATTATATCTTTATAAATTAACAACAGGTGATTTTTCTGAAACCAAAAAAATGATTTTAGTTAAATAACTGTTCCTCATCCTGTCTCCCCTAACTTTGGGGGTCCGGTTTTAGCCAGGTGATGTCCCAACATATTATATTCACCCTATATTTCTACGGAACTTTAAACATATAAATTCGTTATATTTGTTAGAGAATTGAAGAAAATTATACACATATCGCTATACGCCTTTCTTGCAATATCAGTCTTAACGCTGAATATTTCAGGCATGTTTGTTTGTTCATCACTTATGACGAACGAAGACTGCTGCCATTCAACCAAACTGGTTAAGCCATGCTGTGTCAAAAACCTGAAGATCACTCAAGATGAACGGATCTCCGGCCACTGCGGATGTAAGGTTAAAGAATCAGCCCCGATGGCGGATCTGTATAACGACTTCAAAAGCTACAATATAAATTCAGGTTCTAAGGTTTTTCAATACCACTCAACGAATGAGAACGGGTCTTACTCAGAGTTTACCGGTATCATCAACTCGGAGTATTCACCACCGCCGTTTGATTCAAAAGATAAATATCTAACCAACCTCTCCATACGGATTTAGACATAGTTTATTTATTCCCGTTTTACTTCTGTATAAATAACACTATTGTTAAATTCTAATTTATTTCAAAAATGAAAACCAGATTAATTGTTACATCAATATTTGCTTTAATGTTTGTATTAGCTTCAACTTCATTCAGCCAGGAAAAAGAATGCTGCAAGGATAAATCCTCCAGCCACTGCGGCGATATGAAATCATCCAATGAGAACAAAGACGGTAAGTGCTGCGATAAACACGGCAACGCCGGCGGCGATTCTTCTGTAACCGGAATGACCTGCCCCGTATCAGGCGAAGCTATCGGTGAAGGCCAGGGAGTTAAATTCAGCTACTATGGCAAAGATTACACTTTCTGCTGCGAAGGATGTGTTGCAAAATTCAAAAAAGAGCCTATGAACTACATCAAAGAAGAAATGACCTGCCCGGTAATGGGTGAGCCAGTTGTGAAAGATGTATTCGTGATGCATGAAGGTACAAAGTATTATCTTTGCTGCAAAAGCTGTTTAAAGAAATTCGAAAGCGATCCGGACAAATACAAAAACGGACCCAAAAATTAACTAGATCTGAATTTTAGTTTGTTAAATCCCGCCCCATTAATTTGAAGCGGGATTTTTATTTATTGATGTAATGTTTAACTGAATATTTATCAGAGTACTGCTAATTTGCGTGATACTTGTCTGTGTTTTGCGCCTCTTGAAGTTAAAGGTTTTTCTTTTCTTTGAGCCTTAGAGCCTTTGTGTCCACTCTTGTTCTGCTTTTTAAGTTTAATCTTGCCGCCAGTCTGAATGCTGTGCATTCCAAAGGTTCAACTTGATTTTGACTTGTTTGAACAATCTTTACATATTACTATTGCAGCCATGGCATTGTTAAGAAAATATTTCACGCCGTTTTTACTCGTTTTAGCGCTTTCTGCGCTGAACGGTGCTGAATTTTTCCATCATCATGATGGCTGTGAATCTAAACAGCAGGAAAGCAAGTGCCATGCGTGTTTACTAAGCAATTCCGCGCACCAGACTATTATAGATAGCTCCTGCAGCTATTCACCCTACTTTGTTTACGAATTCTCGCTTGAAAATTACGTTACACCCATAAATGACACCCTTAAAAAAGACAATCTAAAAAACAAAGCGCCGCCCGCAGCATAGTTTTCCCCTGTATCGCAATTAATTACTAAATAACTTTTGAAAGGGATTATTATGCGCTTTATCAAAAAGCATTTTGCTTTATTGATTTTGTTTTCAATTATTGTATCCGCCGCAGCTTTTTTGAATGGCTGCGGGGAAGATAGCGTCACAACTCCGCAGAGTGAACATTTTGAGCCTGCCGGATTATTTATCATTCCGGAAGGATCAACCGATACTATCATGCAGGTCTTCAACGGTGTTGTTAGAGCGGGTGATACATTAAAGGCACCCCTCAATATACTCTCAACACACTGGGAAGTTTCCTTCTGGGATGAGAACAGGAATTTACTAACCCCGCCTTCAGATGGCAGCCATACACTCGGCTTCACTATTCGCGATGCGTCGGTAGTTGAGACCGAAATGGATAGTCCAACTGATTGGGCATTCCATCTAAAGGGACTCTCGCTTTCACCGGATACTACTTCAATGCAGATCAAGATACTGCACCAGGGACATTCGGATTTTACAACACCATTCATACATGTAAAGGTTGATCCCTGTGAGATACCCGATCCTGCGGGCTTTGTAGTTATCGATACAGTTACAAACCAGATCATAGCCCGCGATTCAGCCGGCACGCAGACAGGCGATACAGTAACCCTCAATGCAGGATCATCAACCAACAGGCTAAAAATATTCTGGCTTGATAAAGATGGCAATAGATTCCAGCCATGCAGCGCATATACACTTTCTGCGAATGTTAATCCGGCCGGTATTGCAATCTTCACGAATAAGTTGGGTGAGTTTTCATTTAAGATCGAAGGAATAGCCGCAGGAAATACACTCATCTCGATCAGGCTGTTCCGTGGTGCTAATCTGGTTTACGGCACAAGAAACATTCCCGTAAAAGTTAACTGATATCAATGAAGAGTTCGTTTGTTAAAATCCTCCTGCTTATGGCAGGAGGTATTTATTTTCTAAGCGCTATGCAGGTTTACTGCGATTCTACAAAAGTTACCGGTATAGCTGCTGATGCTGAAGATCTTTCTCCGCTGGCGAATGTTCTCGTAAGCATAAAAGGCTATTCTGCTTCAGCGTTCACAAATACCAAAGGCGAGTTTACTATAACAGTACCCACTCCGGGCAGTTATGAGATAGAAGCTTTTCTGGCAGGATATAAAACTGTCAAGCTTCCTGTTGTGGTTAAACAGGGAAGTGAAAATGTATTTTATATCAGAATGATGCCATCGGGTTTTTCAACTGATGTAATAACGGTGACTGACGATCATCCGCGTTCAGCCTTTGATGACATGCTTGAGCTATCCGCTGTGTTGAAAGAAAAAGAATTGCTTCGTGACTTGGGCCAAACACTCGCTATGACCCTTAAGAATCAAACAGGTATTTCGATCCGTTCAATGGGACCCGCACCTTCAAGGCCCGTTTACAGGGGATTGAGCGGCGACAGGGTTATGGTTACTGAAGACGGTTTGAAGACCATTGATCTATCCGGAACATCACCGGACCATTCGGTTACAGTTGAGCCATTTACAGTAGAGCGTATCGAAGTTCAGCGCGGCCCGAAAATACTCATCAAGTCGCCTTCAGCGATTGGCGGGGTTATAAATGTAGTTAGGAATGAAATACCGCAGGAAATTCCCGCAGCAATAAACCTGAAACTTGGCGGGTTTGGTGAAACTTCCAACAAGGGCTGGCTGGGTTCAGGGGCTGTAGTATTGCCTCTAAAGCCTTTTGTCATAAGGCTTGAAGGAAGTTACAGAAGAACATCAGATCTGAAAACGCCAATAGGTACGCTGAAGAATTCAGATATCAAAACCGTCAATCTCGCAGGCGGTTTCAGCTTTGTTCGTAATTGGGGATTCGCTGGATTTTCGATCCGCGAATATCAAACCGATTACGGCATACCCGGCGGATTCGTTGGAGCTCATCCGAACGGTGTGGATATTTCCATGCTAAAGCGGCAGTATTCAGCTAAGCTTCATTTAAAGCTCGGATCAAAATTCTTTGACCACATCGATCTTGATGCCGCGAGAACTTATTACAAGCATACCGAGTATGAATCTGCTGATGTTATCGGTGCGGAATTCCGGATACTGGATTATAATATGTTCGCCAACCTTATACACAATAAAACCGGTGTCTTCAATTCCGGAACATTTGGAGTGTCATTCGAAACCAGGAATTTCAATATCGGGGGATACGTTTTTACTCCGCCGGTGAATTCATACAACACAGCAGCATACGTGAGCGAAGAACTGCGGGCTTCAGATAATTTGAGCATTGAGTTTTCGGGGCGATTCGATAACAATCTGATCAAACCCCAGCAGCAGACCCAGCTTTCTAGTCTGGATACGGTTTACCAAAGAGATTTTAATACTTTTTCGGTTTCGGCATCAGCAATATATAAGCTGGGGAAACATTGGAGTGCGGGGTTAAATCTCAGCCGCTCTTCACGAGTGCCAACTATTGAAGAATTATATTCAGACGGCCCGCACCTTGCTGCGTATTCATATGAGATAGGTAATCCAGGGCTTGATCCGGAAACCGCCTTAGGCTCAGAGCTTTTCGTTTACTATAAAGATGATACTAAGTATGCTATGCTTACTGCTTTCTATAATGAAATCTCCGGTTATATTATTCCCCGCAATACCGGCATTGTAAATGTTGCAACATTGCTGCCCGTATATCAGACAACCGGAGTGAATGCACTGCTGGCTGGATTCGAAGCGCAGCTAGAGCTTAAGCTCTCGAAGAAATTTGAATTCAGCACTTCACTCAGCTATACATACGGCGCTATCAAAAATACCTCTTCGCCGCTTCCGCAGATTCCCCCCATGAAAGGGGAGAGCGGTCTAACGTTTACCACAGGGAATCTCGTGTTTGGAGTGAGCTCTGAATATGCCGCCGCTCAAAACAGGCTTGATGATTTTGAACAGCCCACAAGCGGGTATGTGATAATCGGCGCGTTTGCACAGTACACAATAAATTCCGGGAAAGTGATCCATAATATTGCTTTTAATGCTGAAAATCTGACTGATAAAATTTATTACAATCATCTATCGCGGATAAAATCAATTCTGCCGGAACCCGGCTTCAACCTGCGGATGACATACAAGCTGTTATATTGAACTCATTCTTAAGTTTTTCTCGTGCTACGAATAGATATATCGATAATTTATAAACCAAGCTTACTCTGCATAGCCGGTCAATCAACTTAGAAGCTAATTTCGTGGCACGAGTATCTTCTGAGTAATCTCGATGCATGGTCAAATATTTTAATAAATTCACTAAATTTCCAAATAGGAGTTTGTTAATGAATAAAGATTCCTGCCTTCGCAGGAATGACAAACAGATTTCAGAATGCCCCATATTGCACACTTTTAGTCCTAAATCCACAATCCGCAATCCGAAATCCGGCATTCCGTAATCTGAGAGGTATAAACATTTAACCTGCCACCTTTAGCCTGCATCCTGTAACATGTTACCTACTAACCTGCAACCTCTAACCTCATTTTCTGCCATTTTTTTATCAATTGTATTTTTGTGGATTATACGCTAAATTATTGGTTTACTAATAGAATTTCACAGGCAGCCGCCTGAATATTATAATTTTAGATGGCTTTTAACGAACCGTCTCCTGCAGATAAAAAAGTTCAGGACGCTTTAAAGGGCTCGGGAGAAATTCCCCGCCATGTTGCTATTATAATGGATGGCAATGGCCGCTGGGCACAGGAAAAGAACCGTCCGCGTACTTTTGGCCACAGGCAGGGCGTACACTCTGTAAGGGATATTGTTGAGGCATCCGGCCAGCTTGGCATTAAATACCTCACTTTATATACATTTTCAACCGAGAACTGGCGCAGGCCAAAAGCTGAAGTTGCGATTCTGATGCGGCTATTGATACAATCAATAAAGGGCGAAACCGATAAGCTTCACGAGAACAAAGTACGCCTTATGGCAGTCGGCGATATGTCTGTTATGCCTCCGCGGGTGCTTGCCGAGCTTAACGATGCTATTGACAAAACAAGGAACAATAAACTCATGACTTTGGTTTTAGCTTTAAGTTACAGCGGCCGGTGGGATATCATGAATGCGGTCAAAAAGATCGCCGCTGAACATAAATCAGGCGCCTTAAGCCTCGATGAAATTGATGAAAAGCTTTTTCCGGGTTATCTTGTTACAAACGGTATACCCGAACCGGACCTGCTTATTAGAACGGGCGGCGACTTCAGAATAAGTAATTTTTTGCTATGGGAATCAGCCTACACAGAGTTCTACTTCGATAAAACTTTCTGGCCCGAGTTCAGAAGAGAACAGCTTTACGCCGCTATAAGGGAATACCAGAACCGCGAACGCCGATATGGTATGACCACCAAACAAATTCAAACAAAGAAGAAAGCTTAATGAGAGATATAAAACGAATCCTATTTTCACTGCTTGCCCTCATTTTAATCACACAGACAAGTTCTTTCAGCCAGGAAGGTCCGCGGACTTATAAAATTCTCTCGATCAGTACAGAGGGCAATAAGTTCTATGATTCCCGTATCATCGTTTCGAGCAGCGGGCTCAAAATAGGCGATGAAATAATGATACCATCTGAAGCGACGCAGGCGGCTATCATGAACCTCTGGAATATGAGGCTTTTCAGCGATGTTGAAATTACGGTTGATAAAAGTATCGGCGATGGAGCGTATCTTGTCATCAAGGTTAAAGAGCTGCCGAAGCTTGATAATATAAAATTTTCCGGTAACGATGAATTCAGCGATAAAGATCTTGAAGAAAAAATACCGCTGGAAAAAGGTCAGGTTGTAACGGCGCAGACTGTCAAAGATATCGAGTATAACATACTAAAGCTGTATGAATCTGAAGGGTATCCCCTTGCCGAAGTTAAAGTTGACCAGTTCGTGAATTCATACAACGAAGCGCAGCTTCGTGTGAAGATCTCCGAAGGTACAAAGATCAGCGTTAACAAGATTCGGTTCGAAGGTAACAGCAAGATATCAACCGGTGACTTGAAGGGCGCAATGGAGGAAACTTCTGAACGCGTTTGGTGGAAGTTCTGGGATAAAGCAAGATTCAACCGAAAAGACTACGAGGCTGATAAATCGTTTATTATCGAATACTACAAAGAAAAAGGAT
The DNA here is from genome assembly GCA_014879675.1 of Ignavibacteria bacterium. Classification (GTDB taxonomy): domain Bacteria; phylum Bacteroidota; class Ignavibacteria; order Tepidaquicellales; family OLB5; genus OLB5. The sequence goes on along the minus strand of JACSRQ010000068.1, from coordinate 5,271 downwards.
TTAAAGATGCCGCCATTGTTGAAGACAACCTTACCTATAAAAACAATAAGGAAGATGTTGATATCACTATCAAAGTGAATGAAGGCCCGCGTTACAAAATAGGTAAAATTGAGTTTGAAGGAAACACGGTTTACAAAGATTCCGTTCTTGTAGAAAAGCTTGATATGAAGCGCGGGGATATATTCAACGTGCAGAAATTCAACCAGAACCTCCGCGGAAATGAATCGCAGACAGATATCGCATCAATGTATCTCGATAATGGTTACCTCGGCTTTGCTGCAGATGTTGAAGAGACCACAAAGGAGAACAATTATGTTGATGTAAAGATCAAGCTGAGCGAAAACCGCCAGTACCGGATCGGTCTTATATCGTTTTCAGGTAACACAAAAACACAGGATAAAGTGGTACGCCGCGAGCTTTTTACAGTGCCGGGTCAGTACTTCAATAAAACTGCTATGATACGCTCGATGCAGCAAATGAGCCAGCTTAATTACTTCAATCCCGAAGTACTCAATTATGATTTTGTGCAAAGAAATGACAGCACGGTTGATCTGGTTTACGTTGTTGAAGAGAGATCATCTGACCAGCTCAATGCATCAGTAGGCTATAGCCAGACATTCGGTTTTTCGGGCAGCCTTGGGCTTACGTTTAATAATTTTGATATCACCGACCCGCTATCAGGCGGCGCAGGACAGATACTTTCGCTTCAATGGGATTTCGGTACCGAAGGCACTTACCGCACTTTCCGTATCGGTTTCACAGAGCCGTGGCTTTACAATACCCCAACATCAGCCGGTATCGACTTGTATGATACCAAACAAAACTACACATACGAGATACAGGAAACGGGCGCATCGCTTAATATCGGAAGAAGATTCAAATTTCCGGATGATTATTTCCGCGGTGACTGGTTCCTGAAATTCCAGCGCACAAATGTTATACAGGGCGCAGGCATTTACGAAACGGGCAAACGAACACAGATCAGTATAGGGCAGGTAATTTCAAGGAATTCAACAAACAGTCCTATCTTCCCATCTATCGGTTCAAAGCTGTCGGCTTCGGTTGAAGTTGCCGGCGCGAACCTTGTAGGCACAACTAATTTTTACAAACTTGGCTTCAAGAGCGAAGCATTCAAAAGCCTGGATAACTCCGGTAAGCTGGTGCTTGCATCGCTGTTCGATATTGAAAGCATATCAAGCCTTTCCGGAGATAACTACGTACCGCCAAATGAGCTTTTCTTCATGGGCGGCAGCGGACTTTCATACAACACAGTCGCACTGCGTGGCTATGATGACAGGACAATCGGTCCGTTAAACTCCGGACGCAATCCGGTTGGCGGGCGTTTCCTGATGAAGTACGGCGTTGAGCTTAGATACTCGCTTTCGCAGGATCCGATCCCCATCTTCCTCACAATGTTCGCAGAAGCGGGCAACCTGTGGTCATCGTTCAAAGCTGCCGATATGTTCGATCTTAAGCGTTCGGTTGGATTCGGCGCAAGGCTTATGCTGCCCGCTGTTGGCATCATAGGTTTTGATCTCGGTTACGGGTTCGATAGAAAAGTTGTTGATGGCCAGGATCCTTCATGGCTTTTCCACTTCCAGTTCGGCAGGGGATTCTAAACAAACTGTTTTAGTTAAAAAAGAAAAATAAAATATAAAAGCATAACATCTTAAAGGAGAATTAATTGAGAAAGACATTATTAGCATTATTATTTCTTGCCGTTGTGGCAGCATCGGCAAGTTCACAGGTGAAGATAGCGTTCGTTGACAGCGAAGTTATCATCAGCCAGCTTCCGGAAGCCCAGGAAGTCAAGAAAAAGCTTGAAGACCAGCAGAAGCTGTATATTGATACCATAACTACAGTTGAAAATGATATCAAAACAAAAGCTGACGCTTTTAAAACAAAGTATGAAGACGCACAGAAACAGATCGAAGCAGGTAAGCTTAACGCTGACCAGATCAAAGCGCTTGAGGGCGAGCTTGGTATGATGCAGGAAGAAGTTCAGGGCCTTGACCAGCAGCTTGCTGCTTACAAGCAGAACGTGCAGAAGGTTTTATATGATAACCAGGTAGAACTTTTTAAGCCTGTTAAAGAAAAGATCACCAAGGCTATTGAGACTCTTGCAAAAGAGCTTAAGTATAACCTTGTGCTCGATAAAGCTTCCGATGCGCTGATATACGGTGATAAGGAAATTGATATTACATTTAAAGTTTTAGATAAGCTGAAATAGTTATTCTGAACTGTAAACGCGCTGCACCAGTAGTGCGCTGCTTTGATTTTTGCTGTTATTTTTTACCAACTCTAATACTAAAGAGATGAAGACCAAAATATTGCTGGCTCTTATTTTAACCGGTTTGTTTTTTGCCGGTACTGTATATTCTCAGCAGAAGATCGGCTATGTTGATAGCAAGATCATTATGGAAACCCTGCAGGATGCCCGTGATGCGCAGACCAATCTTGATAACACTGTGCAAAAATGGAAGATCGAGCTGCAGCAGATGAACGACAGCCTCATCCTGATGAAAGATGATTATGACAAGAAAAAACTCATACTCACAGAGAAGGTGAAACAGCAGAAGGAAGAAGAGATAAAGGCGCAGGAAAAAAGTATCACAGATTTTAAGCAGCAGAAATACGGTGAGAACGGCGAGTACTTCCAGAAGCAATCAGAGCTGATGAAACCGGTTCAGGACAGGGTGTTTAAAGCTATACAGGATGTTGCCAAAGAAGGCGGGTATGATTTTGTTATCGACCGCTCCACCCAGCTCATGCTTCTGTATATGAATGACCGCTATGACCTCACTCAGAAAGTCATCAAAAAACTCGAAACACAATAGAATAGTAAAGCCCGCGTCCGCTTGTCATACCTGCGAAGGCAGGTATCCAGACGAAGATTGTAAATATTTCTTTAATCTCTGGCACGGGTAAATTTGCAAATGTTATCACCTCACCCCCGGCCCCCATGACTGCCTGCAGTTCTCCTCGGAGGAGAGGGGAGAAAAGCTTTTCTGCTCTCTATGTGACTTAATTATTTGTGGTATTTGATATTTGGTATTTGCTATTTGTCATTTGTTATTTGATTTTAATCTCTAAAACTAAACATATCCTCTTCACATGAAGCTTCTCGAAGTTGCACAGCTTATCGGCGGCGAAGTAACCGGTGACCATTCAGTTGAGATCACAGGAATCGGCAAGATAGAAACTGCAACTGCTGAAGAAATTACATTCATAGCTAACCCGGTTTACGAAAAATTCTTTTCCGGCACCTCCGCAGGTGCCGTTGTTGTTTCCAAACGGTTCAATCCCGCGTTATACGAAAGGCTTGATGACCGAAGCGTTCCCCTTGTAATTGTTGATGACCCGTACCTCTCGTTTTTAACACTGCTTGATTATTTCTCACCGCAAACCGAGCTTCAAAAAATAGGCATTCACGAAACCGCTGTTGTAATGGATACCGCAGAAATATCCGGCGAAGATGTTCGCATCGGGCCGCAGGTGTTTATCGGTGAAAAAGTTAAGATCGGCAACCGTGTAAGCATATTGCCGAATACCGTAATTCTCGCAGGCGCAGAAATAGGTGATGATGTACTAATATATCCCAATGTAACTATATACAACGGCTGCAAAATAGGCAAGCGTGTTATTATTCACTCCGGAACAGTTATTGGCAGCGATGGATTTGGCCAGGCGAAAAATGCAGACGGTACCTTCCAGAAAATTCCGCAGAAGGGTATTGTTGTGATCGGCGATGATGTTGAAATAGGCAGCAACTGCACAATTGATAGAGCCACCATGGGCGAGACCATCATACACAACGGCGTAAAGCTTGATAACATGATACAGATAGCACACAATGTCGAAATTGGCGAGAACACCGTTATCGCGGCGCAATCGGGAATTGCCGGCAGTACAAAGATCGGTAAGAATTGTATGATAGGCGGTAAGGTTGGCATAGTTGGTCACATCACAATTGCCGATGGCGTGATTCTAACTGCCGCTACGAATGTATCCAAATCCATAACCGAAGCCGGAATGTATTCCGGTTACCGCTCGCAGCCAATGCGCGCCGAGCTTCGCCAGGAAGCCACAATCCGCTCACTGAATAAGAAAAAATAAAATAATATTATATCCGCGTAGGCGGGTATCTCTATTGGCATTTTCCCATACCCGCGAAGGCGGGTATCTCTGTTAGCTTTGTCCCATACCTGCGAAGGCGGGTATCTCTGTTAGCTTTGTCCCATACCCGCGAAGGCGGGTATCTCTATTAAAAATAGACAGAGCTTTTCCTGGAGTGCATCGCTCTCTGCCTTAGCAGACACTGTGTGGATGCTTAATGCTCATAATCATCAAGCACTGACGAAGTCAGTGCACTCCAAAAGAATCAAAAACAGCTTTTTCTGATACCCGCGAAAGCGGGTATCTCTATTGTAGATAGAGCCTAAATATCCCTCACCGAAAAAATTTACAAATGTTATCACCTCACCCCTCCGAAGGAGTCCTTCGGACCGGTCCCCATGACTGCCATGCAGTTCTCCTGACAGGGGAGCAATTTGTTGAGCGAAGCGAAATCCCGCTCGCGGGATTATTTGAATTTTCTCTTGTTTCAAACAACAAATTTTCATATGTTTGAAAAGAACTTAGGGGGTTCACACGGTCATTAATAATAGTGGCCGCGTGGACTCCTTTTTGTTTGTACCAAACCTAATTAACCAATTATGGCCGCGTTTCCAAACCGTTAGGGGTAGCGGGGAATCGCACTGCACATATCCAATGGGCAGTAAAGGCCGGAAAACATTAAAAAGTGACAAGGAGTATTCTGTTTATGGCGGCGAGATTTGAAAAATTCAGTGGCAGCGACGGGCAATTCTATTTCCGCCTGGTTGCTGCAAACAACGAGAACATTCTGCGAAGCGAGGGCTACACTAGCTGTGAATCCTGCGACATGGGCATTGCCTCGGTGCGGCAGAACGCGCCGTACGACGCGCGTTATGAGCGCAGCTCAACGCCGGGCGGATTGTGGTTCTTCAATCTGCGCGGCAATAACGGACATGTTGTCGGCACCAGCCAGATGTATCCAAACAGCCAGGCGATGGAAGCGGGCATATCAGCCGTGAAGCGTGAAGCAGCAGCAGCAGTTGTGCTGGAATTAGTTTGAGGAGATTGCGGATTGCGGATCTTCAGATCTCGGATTTCGGAGTGGGGATTGCGGATTAAGGAATTCGGATTGCGGATTGGTGAATGCGGATTGAAAAGCTGCGTTATAAGGCGGCC
>JACSRQ010000070.1 GCA_014879675.1 Ignavibacteria bacterium | reverse complement strand
CCGCTGAAGCGGTTCTTTGAATTTCATGGATATGTTTTCCCACGGATAAATCCGTGGGCTGAAACAAATTATAAATCCGGTCGGCTGACCTGAATACAGAGAGCGATTTGCATACTCATGCAAATAACAATCCTGTCATGCTGAACTCGGTTCAGCATCTTCTCTCATACTCTAAAATATACGCTTAAGAAACCAGACCCTGAAACAAGTTCAGGGTGACAAAAAATGCTGTGTAATCTATATATATTCAAGCATGCACTCGAATCAGGCGATTCGAGTTACAGGACGCAGTCCCGCAGGGGCGGAATATGATAGCGATGGGTGCAGCCCATCGGCAGAAGATGCAGCAATTGATGAGCCCTGTAAGGACGTAATATATTTTGTGAAAAGTCAAAGGCATGAGTTTGACCTCCCGGTAATGTTATTGCATTCCCAAACTGGTGTTTGGGAATGAGGAGTGAGAAACGCGGAGTCCTCTTTCGGAGAGACTATGCTAATAAGGCGGGTTTCAGTCGTGCCAATTTAGTCTAACGCCTCACTTCACCGAAATATGCTCTTTCATCTTCTCAAACTTCTTTTCGCCGATGCCTTTTACATTCATCAGCTCTTCCGCGGATTTGAATCCGCCCTGCTTTGTGCGGTAATCAATTATCCGCTCCGCCATTACCTCACCAATGCCCGGCAGCCGGGTGAGGTCACCCGCCAGAGCAGTATTGATATTTATGATCACACCTGCCGGCAGTTCCTCTTTGGTTGTGCCGGATTCGATCTGCATACCAATGCTATCTGCAAGCTTGTTAAGCTCTTCGGCTCTCTGCCGCTGCAGACTATCTAATGGCTGCTGCTTAAGATCGGTAAATGAGCTTTTAATTTTCGATTCAAATCCCTCATCGGATTCCGAGTAATCATATTGATACGCTTCCTTCCAGCCAGAGTACTTAACAGCAAGTCCCGTTAAAAAAGAAAGCAGTAAAAAGCCTATTACCATTAGCTCTTTACTGCTTAAACCTGTCAGTTCTTTCAGTTTTTTCACAAGGTGCTCAATTTATCACGAAAACGAATCCTTCATTTTACTGAAAAATCCTTTTTGCCTGCTCTCTGCGGATTTTTTCCCGTCAGCGTTCTTCTTCGGCTTTATAGCTTCAGACTTTGCCAGCTCCTTAAACAGCTCTTTTTCTTTGGAGCCTATCTTGCCGGGGATATAAACATTCACATACACAAGCTGATCGCCTTTGCCGGAGTGATTGAGGTGCTTTATACCTTTATCACGCAGTCTTAGAATCTTACCCGGCTGCGTACCCGCGTCAATTTTGAGTATAACCGAGCCGCCAAGGATGGGCACTTCGGCTTCGGTGCCCAAAACAACATCTGTAATGCTGACCGTGAGGTCGTAAATAATATCATCCTGTTCGCGGATGAAATGTTTGTGTTCAATTTCATCTATTAATACTATCAGATCGCCGGAGCCGCCGCCGCGTATTCCGGCATCGCCTTCACCGCGAAGTGTAATGTAGTTGCCTGAAGAAACACCGGCGGGAATATTCACCTTCAGTGTAGCCTCATGCCTTTCCCTGCCATCGCCTGAGCAATGGTGGCATTTTTCCTTGATCACTCTTCCTTCGCCGCCGCAAGTGGGGCACACCTGGACATTAACGAACTGCCCGAACATCGAGCGCGATACAGTTCTAACCTCGCCGCTTCCGTGGCAGGTTGCGCACTCGGTTGTGCCTGATTCGCTTTTTGCGCCGGAGCCATGACAGTGTTTACACTTTTCATGCCTTTTTACTTTCAGGGTTTTTTCAACACCGACAGCAATTTCTTCGAGCGAAAGCCTGAGATTTATTTTAAGATCATTGCCCTGTATGCCCGGCTGTTTGTGCCTGCCGGAGTGACGGCGTGAACCGCCTGCACCAAATATCTCGTCGAATATGCTTCCGCCTCCGAATATATCGCTGAAGTGTGTAAAGATATCATTTACATTCCCAAAGCCCTGCTCGAATCCCGTGCCGCGCATACCCGCATGGCCAAACTGGTCATACCTGGCGCGTTTGTTGGGATCCATAAGTACTTCATACGCTTCGGCAGCTTCTTTGAACTTTTCTTCAGCTTCCGCATCGCCCGGGTTCCTATCCGGATGATACTTCATGGCAAGCTTCCTGTAGGAAGTCTTAATTTCTATTTCTGTGGAAGTTTTTGTAACTCCCAGTATTTCGTAGTAGTCTCTTTTGGTTGACATATTTACTCCGGTTTGGCTGAAACTATTACTTTTGCATGGCGCAGAACTTTATCCTTCATGAAATAACCCTTTTCAACAGTATCCAGCACGGTATCCGCGTCAACATCAGCCGAGGGCTGCTGCAGAATTGCTTCATGAAGGTTCACATCGAACGGCTTGCCGTTTGAATCCATTATTTTCAATCCCTGTTTCGCCATCACAGCGCGGAATTTATCATAAACTATATCTATACCCTTCTTAAGCGCATCGGAATCATGGTTTTTGTTGAATGAGTCCATAGTCCTGTCAAAATCATCCAGCACCGGCAGCAGCTCGCCCAAGAGCCGTTCGCTTGCGTAAGCGAAGAACTCTGATTTTTCGGCATCGGTCCGGCGTTTATAGTTATCGAACTCGGCTGCTTTGCGCAGGTATTGGTCATGCATCGCGCTTAGCTTTGTTTCAAGCTCTTTTATCTTTGTTTCTTCTGTGGAAATTGTGGTATCGGCATTAGCTTCAGCATCGGAAATTGTTTCGCTATCCGAAGTATCGCTGATCGGGATCTCCACCGGTTTTGCTTCTTCTTTCATTTTATCTTTTTTATCTTTCTTGTTCTTTATCATGGTCTGTGATTTGGTAACTTATATTTTTTCAGTGATGATCTTTGATGTATAATTGAGCATTTGCACCATTTTGGAGTAGTCCATTCTTTTGGGCCCGATGAGGGCTATCCTGCCCTTTACATCACCCGCGGAGTACTCCGATGATACAATGCTGAAATCCTTAAGTTTCTCGTCTTTATTTTCTGAGCCGATGGATATTGATATTCCGTTCGCATCTGCCGGCATGTTGTTAAGAACATGCACAACTATACCTTTTTCATCCGTAAGCTCGATAATGTTTCGGTAATTTTTGGTATCGCCAAACTCAGGCTGTGAAAGGATCTCGGTAGTGCCCCCGAAATACAGGGTCATTCCCTCTTTCTCATCCTGGAATATCTTGTCAATCGAATCGATGAATATCTTGATAATATCCTGTGAATCAGCAGGTATATCTTTTATCCTCTCGAGGAAAGTTTTGCGGATCTCGGTTAAGGTGAGCCCGCCAAGCTTGCCGTTGAGTATTCGCGTAATTCTATCGATCTTATCGCGTGAAATATGCGACTCGATATCGAAGAGCAGTGTTCTCACCAATCCGGCAGTTATAGTAACAACTACCAGCAGTTTGGTTGATGAAAGATTCACCAGCTCAAGCTTTTCGAAAACTCCCTGTGAAAGGTATGGCTGCGAAACGATACTTATTTCTTTTGAGAGCCTGCCTAGAATTCTTGATACTTCCTTGTAGATTTCATCCTTGCCTGATTCAGCTTCATTGATCTGCGCGGAAAGAATATCTTTCTCATCACTAATGAGGCCGCTCTCCGGATCCATCAGTTCATTTACAAAGTACCTATAACCTTTATCGGTTGGTACCCTTCCGCCGGAAGTATGATTGTGTGTTAGCAGACTGAGATCTTCCAGGTCGCTCATGACATTCCTGATGGTTGCAGGTGAAAGTTTTATATCGGTTTTTTTAGATATATGCCTCGAACCAATTGGGCTGGCCGTATAAATAAACTCCTCTATAATACATCTGAGTATTATTTTTTCCCGTTCTGATAATTCTTCGATCATTTGGTCCTTTGTTTTAGCACTATCTATGGTTAATTGCTAACAATCGGAAATAGTTCCTATGCAAAATTACGCAAAAAATGGTTATTCTACAATATTAAACCGTGAATCCTACCCTAAGTAGTGTATGTTATCTATTAATGCATGGCATCCTCACGGGAAAAATGCTATACATCAAGTAAATTAATGATTTCTAAAAACAGTGGTTTATGATAACGTATTATGAGTATTCTGCAGAAAAATATGCTCTCTACACTAAATACGGTATTACATTCGTTCAAATCTGTTACTAAATTTGAGGAATTAATTAACTAAATATACTATTATGTATCACGGGGATATATTAATAAAAATAGGAGGTATCATGTTAACCTATACAAGGGTAATACTGATCATCACTTTAACTACGATTTTTACTACGGCTGCACTATCTGCTCCGCTTAGCGGAACATATAATGTAGGATCCGGGCAAACTTATACAACACTTACCGGAGCCGCGGGATTTTTTAATGCGGTGAACGTAAATGGTTTAAGCGGAAATGTGATAGTGAATATCACTTCAGGCACTACTGAAACAGGTGCGGTTGCGCTGAACCAATGGTCAGGCACATATACCATTAAAATTCAGCCATCGGCTGCAACAGTACGGACACTTTCAGGAAATGTAGCTGCGGCAATGATAAATTTTGCAGGCGCAGATAGGGTCACAATTGACGGAAGGTTCGGCGGTTCAGGTATGTACCTGAGATTTGTAAATTCAAATACAGGCGGCCAAACATTCAGATTCTATAACGATGCCACCTATGACACTATTAGGTATTGCCAGGTTGACGGAATGAGAGTAGCCTCAAACAGCGGTATTATTGATATCAGCACAACAACCGGTACAACAGGAAATGATTACATAACTATCAGCAATTGTAAAATCACTGACGCTTCCGGCGGAACACTGCAGAACGCGATCGTATCAAATGGTACAACAAGCGGTAAACAGAATAACAACATTACGATATCCAACAACGAGATATACAACGTTTACAGGGATGGCCAGTCATGTGCAGGTATCCTGCTTTTGGGAGGCAGTTCCGATTTCACTATAACAGGAAATCATTTTTACCAGACGGCAACGCGTACGCCTTCATTGGCAACCGTTTACAATGTTATTTGCGTAAACACATCAGTAGCGAACAATTTAACTATTACTAACAACTACCTTGGCGGCGGCGCAGTGAACTGCGGCGGAACAGCATGGACCATTGCAGGCTCGGCTACCAATGCTTTGTATTTTATCAGGTTCCTATCAGCAGGTACCACAACTGCATCCAACATAAACGGCAACACGATCCAGAACATAAACTTTACATCAGCACCATCTACAAACGGTGTTATTTATTTTGCCGGTATCATTATTGAATCTGGCCAGGTGAATATTGGTACATCTTCAGGAAACAATATAGGAAATACCACTTCAACAGGCAATATAGTATTAACATATAACGGCACTACAGATAACCTCATAAACAGGGGTATCGAACACAGAGGATACGGCAACATTCAGAATAACACTATCGGTTCTATTTCACTTGCAGGAAACAACAATAAAACTGTAAGGCTTGAATGTATACTCTATACCGGGACACCTTCTACTGCTATCTCGATAAGTAACAATACTGTTGGAAGCACTACTACGGCAAACAGCATTCAGCAGACATCAAGCACTTTTGCCTGCCAGATTACCGGCATACACAGCCAGGTGAATACAGTTAATGTAACTGCAAACAGCAACACTATATCGAATTTACGGGTAACTTCAAATTCCACAGCTTCAAGGATCAGGGGACTTTACCAGAGCAGAAGTACATCCGGCAATCCGATATTTACCAACAATACAATATCTAAGCTTTATTCTGCCAGCTCAAGCACAGACAGGTATCCTGATGCTACGGGGCTCATCGGACTATTTACCGGATCAAGCGCTACATCTCAGCAGATATCGGGCAATACGATTAGCGGCCTCTATGCGACCGATAATACAGACTCGTATGTGCAAGGCTTCGGATTTTATAACAACGTTGCAAAAGGAGTATTTGAAAAGAACAGAATTTACGACCTTAACCATTCATCAACATCAGGTGCCCCGAAGATCTGGGCAGTAAATGCATTCTGGGGAAGCTGGAGCCTTTATAATAATCAGATCTCTATAACAAACGGCGAAACAACAGACAACACGGGTTTTAATCCAACTCAAAACGAACTAAGAACAGACGTAACATCAAATTTTGAAAAACAGGTTCCGCCAACACCGGAAGTTGAAGCTGCATTTTCGAGGGAAGCAATTGCACCCGATATGAGGCCAGAAGTTAAACCGGCCGGTAATTTTACAGATCTTACGACAAATGGCGTTGAGATAAAAGGTATTCACGACGAAGCTGAATTCCCATGTTTATACTACTACAACTCAATATACATTGGCGGCTCTACTTCAACTGGAAGCGCAAGCTCCTGGGCATATGACAGGCCGCTGCTGGACTGGGCAACATCAACATCGCTCAGGAATAACATTCTTTTTAATGCTAGAACAGGCGGTTCAGGATTCCATTATGCATTCGGAAACGAAGTTGGAACCGAGAACTGGACAAATACATCATCAGACTATAATGTTTATATAGCGCCGAACTCCAATGCTGTTGCAATATGGGGAGCTACTAATCTCACTATACAGGGCTGGAGAGATTCTTCATCTGGCGACAAACATACGTGGAGCACAACTAACAGTGTAATAAGCCCGGCAAGTTTATTCAGCAATGTAGCAACAGGCAACCTGACTATCAATACGGGTAACTGGCAGGCATGGATAGTTTCAGGCAAAGGACTCGCTATCGCAGGACAAACAACAGATTATAGCGGCAACACAAGGCCCGCAGCAATAACAGGCGGATGTACTGATATTGGAGCATATGAATTTACGGCAACACCGCCAAGCAATCCAACCGCAACAGTCGATAATGCACCCGGAAGCGGTGTGACATCAACTTATACTCTCTGGGGAAGAACACTGATGCAGATCAACTGGGGCGCAGGCGGTTCATCTTACCCGTCATCAGTTGCGGTAAGATACTACTCAGGCGTTAATCACAGCGGCGTTGTAGGCGGCGGATACTCAAACTCATACTGGCAGGTTACACCAACCGGCTCACTTACAGGCGCGTTGTATAACATTACCATAAACTTCGGGCAGAATGAAACTTATACCATAGGCACACCTTCTTCAAACACAAGGCTTGCCAAGTATAATGGTTCATGGGAAGTATTTTCTACAGCAGGTACTGGCACATGGCAAACCGAGCTTGACTGGGCCAATGAAACAATTAAAACCAGAGACATGAACAGCTTCTCTGATTATGCTCTCACAGACCAGTCTAATCCACTGCCGGTTGAAATGTGTTCATTCACAGGATTTGCTTCAAACCGCCAGGTAGATCTGACATGGACAACATGTTCGGAAGTAAACAACCGCGGATTTGAAATTGAACGCAGGGTTTATAATAATGTTATCAGTTCATATAACGGATGGGAAAAAGCAGGTTTTGTTGAAGGCAACGGCACCACCAGCCAGCAGCAGTCATATTCTTATTCCGATAGAAAGCTTGCTTCAGGAAAGTACCAGTACAGGATCAAACAGGTTGATTTCAACGGTAACTTTGAATACCATGATCTCACAAGTCCCGCAGATCTCGTGATAGGTAATCCGAAAAGCGCAGACCTGTTCCAGAATTATCCTAATCCTTCAAACCCCACCTCAAAGGTTGATTTCCAGATTCCTTTCAGCGCAAAGGTGACACTGAAGGTTTATGATATTACAGGAAAAGAAGTTGCATCATTGTTTGAAAGAGATCTTGAAAGCGGATTCTATACAGCGGAATTCAACGGTTCAAATCTCTCGAGCGGTGTTTACTTCTACAGGATCAACGCTGTATCCGCTGACGGAAATAATTTCAATAAAACAATGAAACTGATACTTGTGAAATAAGCAGTTTGTAATGATTATTGTTGTACTCCACAAGAGGAAAACAGTTACATATCCCCCGCAAAAGGCAGGCTAAAACCCTGCTTTTTGCTTTTTTTTTGGCATTTTCCTCCCTTTCCAAACTATTGAATAAAATTAACTTATATTTTTTAAAAAAATTGTATTATTTTAATATTACAGTTAACATTCTTATCTACTATGAAAACAATTCTGCTGATTTTCTTAATACTACCATCTATTGTAATAAGCCAGTGGCAGGTAAGGCCAAGCGGCCATACAGATATAATTTACTCTGCGGCTTTTGCAGATATTAACAACGGAATGGCTTGCGGCGAAGCCGGAAGAATTCTCAAAACAGTGAACGGCGGCTTAACCTGGAGCCAGGTAAACCAGAATAACCAGTATTGGCTTGGCGGCATTTGCATGATGAGTTCCTCTATTTCATGCGCGGTAGGTTACCCTCAAAAAATATTAAGAACCACAAACAGCGGCGGTACATGGAGCCAGCAGGGCGGGGCAAATTTTATTCCATACTATTCCGTCAGCTTTAAAGATGCCAATACCGGATTAATATCAGGATATGTAGGTACGTTATTGAGGACAACAAATTCAGGGCAAACTTGGGCTCAGGTCCCTTCTATACCTCAGGTAAGCCTGAATACTGTTCAGTTTATCGGCGGCAGCAATGCGATCGTGCTGGGCTTTTACGGCTTAATGCTATATACAACAGATGCAGGAATAACTTTTAATAATCTTTCCAGCGGAACAACTGCCGATCTGTACGGTATCTCTTTTGCTGATGCGAACACGGGCTTTGTTTCCGGTTCAAACGGTACGATACTAAAGACCGTGGATGGCGGTGTAAGCTGGAATCCGCAAACAACCCCGGTTGTTAACACTCTCAACTCAATTTCATTTGCCAATGCTATGACCGGGAACGCGGCAGGATATTCATCAGTGATACTCAGGACGACAAACGGCGGCGAGCTTTGGTACCAGCAGCAATCCCCTGTCAGCAACACAACCTGGTACAGTGTAGTGTTAACCTCGCCCTTAACAGGAGTGATAGTGGGCGGCGGCGGAACGATTTTGTACACAACAACCGGCGGCGACCCGATAGGAATTGAGCCGATAGGCAGCGCAGTCCCCGAAAGATTTTCATTATCACAAAACTATCCAAATCCATTCAACCCAACCACGAATTTCGAATTCAGTATACCCCTCTCGAGAGGGGTGTCCGAAGGACGGGGTGTGTTTGTAAACCTGACAATTTATGATGCCATGGGAAGGGTAATTGAAACATTGCAAAATGGTGAGTTGAAACCGGGTGTATATAAGGCTGACTGGAACGCATCAGGCTATCCAAGCGGCGTGTATTTTTACAGATTAAATGCGGGAAGTTTTACAGAAACGAAGAAGATGATCTTAATTAAATAAACAGATTAATTATGAGAATTACAATATTGATTTATTTACTCATACAGGGATTTGCATTTTCACAGACTGGATGGAATCAGCTGTACAACGCACCTGTTACCACAATTACCGACGTAAAGTTTGTTAACAGCAATACAGGATATGCTTGTGCATATACATATAATCCTACATCAAGAGGAAAACTTCTTAAAACTACCAATGGAGGCGCTAACTGGACTGTTACTGATATTGATTCCGCTGGTGGGACTTCGCTTGTTTCTCCGCAGGAATTATGGTTTGTTAATGCAAATACTGGTTTTATAATCGGAGGTCATATTTGCAAGACTACCAATGGTGGGATCACATTCTCCAGAATTCGATATAACAGCGGGGTTTTGACAAACATTCAATTCATTGACGAACAAACCGGGTGGGTAACAGGCTATATTGATTCATCTTTATCGGCAATTTTAAGAACTTCTAATGGCGGCTTAAACTGGCAGATAATACCAATTACCTCTAACGGCGCTGTAACAAATATTTTCTTCATGAATGCAAATACAGGGTGGCTTTCAAAGTTGAAACCACCACAGGAAACAAATTCAATTTATAAATCCACAAACGGCGGTTTAAACTGGACTATACCTTCCCCATCACCTGAATCCGGAGGAATTCTTTTTTTCTACAACGAAAACTCAGGAGACAAATTCGGTTGGATAGGCCTTGGAGGAGGAAATACAGTTTCCCTCCACAATAAAACAACAAATAGCGGTGTAAGCTGGTTTACCTCAAGCGGGTATGATGATACATATGTTGAAGATTTTTATGTTTTAAATAGTTCAACCGCATGGATTTGCGGAGGAAACGCTGTACCTTCAACAAGCAGCGGTAAAATTTTGAAAACTACTAATTCAGGTATTAACTGGACTGTTCAGTCTTATGATAATTCTCCTCAAAAATTTACGGCAGTTTCATTTGTAAACGGTTCAACCGGCTGGGCAATTTCCGGTACAAGAATTTATAAGACAACCACAGGTGGTGATCCTACGGGTATTTTGCCTATTAGCAGCGAAGTGCCGGATAGATTTTCGCTTTCACAAAACTATCCAAATCCATTTAACCCAACTACGAATTTCGAATTCAGTATTCCCCTCTCAAGAGGGGTGTCCGAAGGACGGGGTGTGTTTGTTAACCTTACGATTTATGATGTTATGGGCAGAGTTGTTGAAACATTGCAAAATGGAGAAATGAAGCCGGGTGTATATAAAGCTGAGTGGAATGCATCAGGCTATCCAAGCGGCGTGTATTTTTACAAACTGAGTGCAGGAATCTTTACAGAAACGAAAAAGATGATATTAACAAAATAATATGAAAAGACTAATCGCTTACCTATTTCTCCTGGTAAATATCAGTTTTTCGCAGTCCTCAATTGAATGGGTTTCAAGGTGTCATGAAACAGCGCGTAACTTCTATGTGTATGATGCTGCTATTGATGAAAATGAGAATATCTATTTGACAGGAAGTGACTTTGTTTATGATAACAAACTAATTAAAGTAAATGCCGCCGGCAATATAGTGTGGATCAGGACCAATGCATTTGCAAGTGGATATCACATTAAACTTGATAATGCAGGAAATATTTATTTGGGAGGCTCTAAAGATAACTTGTACGAAGACTTTTGGGTAACAAAATATGACCCGGAAGGTAATGTAATATGGGAAAATTCTTATCCTCATAGTGGTTATCATTCTGATGTTTGCCTTGATATGATTATTGATAACGCAGGAAATGTATATGCAACAGGATATATATCTTCTCTAACCGGTTATAAAGAATACTGTACCATCAAATATAATTCCGATGGCACAAGAAACTGGGTAAATATATTTCATTACGGAGTAGATTATCTTGATGTTGCGAAATCCATTACCCTTGATAACAACAATAATGTGTTAATAACCGGCGAAGTATATGATAGCACTTCAGCGTTAGTCAACTGCACAATAAAGTATAACAATGCAGGTGATCTTGTATGGTATAAAATAATACCAGGGAATTTATTCGAGGCGGAAAAAATATTCTATAGAGCCCCGAATATTTTTGTTACCGGCGGAGCAGTAGTAAACGCAATCGGAACTGCAAGCTATAATTCAAATGGTGACATGAATTGGTTGAGGGTCACACCTGCTGGTACAGGAGGCCCAAATGATATTCTGATTGATAATATTGGAAATTTGGTTATAACCGGCCAGCTTTTTGATAGTGTATCTCAAACTTATTCAGCTCATTTGCTTAAATATTCTCTATCAGGAACCCTGCTTTGGGCAATTAGCCATACTTCGGGAAACTACAGCTTCGGCAAATCATTATGCCTGGATGAATACAGTAATGTATACGTTTTGGGCGCAGAGAACCTTAATTCAAATAACAATCTATTTACTATGAAATATAATGAAAATGGCAATCGCATCTGGTTTCAACCATATATGAATAATATCGATTCTTTTTACACTCCGGTTAAAGTATTGCATTCAAACGACAAGGTATATTCAATTGCTAATGTTTTACGCAGGGATAGCTTGCGGTATGAAGCTCTTATCATAAAATACAGTCAAACAATTGGAATTCAGCCTATTTCATCCGAAACACCAAATCAATTTTCTCTCTCACAAAATTATCCAAACCCGTTCAACCCAACCACGAAAATCAGGTTTGAAATTAGCGGTTCATCAGTAGCACAGACATTCCTGTCTGTGTATGATATGCTTGGGCAAGAGATTTCCACTCTGGTAAACGAAGAGCTCAAACCCGGAACTTACGAAGTTGATTGGAATGCTTCAGACTTCCCGAGTGGTGTATATTTTTATAAGTTTGAAACAGAATATTTCACGGAAACAAAACGAATGATTTTAATAAAATAAGAAATAATGACGAAAGTAATATTAATAATTACTGTTCTTATTTTCACTGTTCAAAGCAATTCACAAGGATGGGTTCAGCAAAATAGTGGCGTGACTTCTACATTATACTCAGTGTTTTTTTTAGATGTTAATACAGGTTTTATAACCGGAGACCCTGACAATGGAAACCTGCTTTTAAAGACAACGAATGGAGGTATTAACTGGGTAAGACGGCAGGTCGGCCCGCCTCCTACTTCCTACCCCCTTAGGTCAGTTTTTTTTATTAATGCAAATACAGGATTTATCTGTGGGGGGCCTACCCCTTTGCATGTTGTCTACAAAACCTCCAACGGAGGAGAATCATGGACAACAATTTATTTTAATCCTACAAACTATAGCATGGAAGCAATATTCTTTGTAAATAGTTTAACAGGTATTGCTGTAGGTTCTGCTACAGGCACACCCTCGTATGTTTTCAGATCCACAAATGGCGGGGTAAACTGGAGCAACCAATCAACCTTTGGTAACAGGCTATATAACTTATATTTTATTAATCAGGAAACCGGGTATGCATGCGGCGAGCCTGGTATAGTTATTAAAACAACTAATTCAGGGGCAAACTGGGATCAACTGGTAACGGGTGTATCTTCAAGTTTAAGGTCAATATATTTTATTGATTCCTTAACAGGGTGGATTGCAGGTACAGACAGTAAAGTCTACAAAACTACAAACGGAGGTAATTCATGGGCATTAAATTACAACCAGGGACTTTGTGGGTTATATTCTGTACGTTTTGCTGATGAAAACACTGGATGGGTCTGCGGATGTGAAGGAGCTATCAATGGGACAACAAATGGTGGATCAAGCTGGTTACTTCAGTCATTTGCAAGTACGATTTATTTGTATTCAATGAGTTTTCCAACATCTTTAACTGGATGGGCTGTTGGTGCAGGCGGAAGAATTCTAAAAACTACAACCGGTGGTATTACAGCTTTTCAACAAATTTCTAATACAATACCTTTTGAGTTTTCTCTTTCACAAAATTACCCCAATCCGTTCAACCCATCAACAAAGATCAGATTCGAAATCAGCGGTTCATCAGTGGCACAGACATTCCTGTCTGTGTATGATATGCTTGGGCGCGAGATTTCCACCTTGGTAAACGAAGAGCTCAAACCCGGAATGTATGAAGCTGAGTGGAAAGCATCGAGCTATCCAACCGGAGTGTATTTTTACAGGCTGAATGCGGGAAGTTTTACAGAAACAAAAAAGATGGTGTTGGTTAAGTAAGAATTGCTTAACCTGAAATCCCGCTTGCGGGAGTTTTGATAAAGTAATTTCAGCCAATATCAATTTACCGTGTTCACGGTAGGACTATTTTGCAAACATTCATTGATATTTGCTGTGTTACTGAAATACCTCCAAACAACTTTATATTTAATAAAGGCAGGCCATTAGAACCTGCCTTTATTATTTATTGTTTTTAATATTATTTACCTCTCTAAAGTTAGTTTCGTTCAATTTTCTAATTAATGGATTCCCGCTTTCGCCTGCATGGGCAGGGAGCCGGGAATGACTGATCTATATGGATCTATTCGAAGCAATCGTAAACCGTAAAACTACAAACGGCTTTTTTGCCGATAAAAAAGTTTCACAGGAACACATCGAAACACTGGTGAAGCTCTCATCACACTGCCCCAGCCATTTTAATTCACAGCCATGGCGGTTCATAGCCGTTACTGATGAAGCCATAATCGGCAATATTGCCAAGATAGCCGGCGACTCCATGGTGCAGCTTATGGAAGATGGCAGGTTCTGGCGCCAATACAGAAAATACTTCCGCTTCAGTGAAGAGGAGATGCAAAAAACCAAAGATGGAATTCACATTGACCACCTGCCTGCAGTACTGAAGCCGTTTGTCCGCACGATATTTTCCGAAACAGGCGGCAAGATCATGGCAAAGTTCAAAGTTCCGCGTATGCTTGGCAATGATGAAGAAAAACTTGTAGCGCGCTCTCCCCTGCTGTTTGTTATTTCGCTAACAAAAGATGAGTATAAACCTGAAGAGCTATCGGGATTTTATTCAGTAATATCTATGGGCGCGGTTATCCAAACCCTCTGGCTTGCAACAACCGCTCTCGGAATGGGTATGCAGTTCATATCAACTCCCGGCGAGATACCCGAGAACTGGAAAAAAATATCAGGTTTGCTTAAGATACCCGAAAACTATGAAATGTGCGCAATCTTCAGAATGGGTTACAATGACCCGGATATGAAAAGGCCAAGCATAGACTGGAGATCATCCGAGCGTAAAAGTATAAATGAGCTTGCATATAAAAACACATGGGGCGAACAGCTTAAGAACTCCTAAGAATGGACACTGCAGAACTTTCGCGCATACTTCTGTTCACAGGCGCAATATTATATTCACTAAATTATCTTATCGGCTGGCTGCTTCGCGGGCGGAAGATCACAATGACCAAACAGGCGCACCAGTTCCTGTTCGCACTTCTGATCATTAACCTCGTAACAAACTTATTCTTCCTAAGCCTGCTATCCGTAGCGTTTTTTCTTTGTGCTGCATCGCTTGTAATGATGCTCGTTCTGCCCCTTGGCAGAAAAGGCAGTTTGTACCATATTGTTGTATCAACCGCCGGATTAATTATTTATATCGCGCTTCTAAAATCGGCATTTGTATAATATAGTTTAACTGCTGATTTTTATTCATTTACCCGCATTTTAGTTCATTCTTATTAAATTGAATTACTGCTTAAAATACCCTAACTTTGCTTAATTTCCTATTAACATTCAATTATCATGGTAAAAGTTACTTATCACGGGCACTCGGCTCTGGAAATAAGAACAGAGGATCACATTATTTTGGTTGACCCGTTCTTCACCGGAAACAAACATAATGAAATTAATCCCGCAGAAGTGAAGGCGGATTTTATTATATTGACCCATGCGCACGGCGATCACATCGGCGATACGGTCGAGATTGCAAGGAAGAATGATTCGCTGGTTATAGCGGTACATGAACTTGCAGATTACATGGCATCAAAAGGATTGCGCGTCCATAACATGGGTATTGGCGGCAAGAGGGATTTCCCATTTGGCAGGGTGAAATTCACAATTGCTCATCACAGCTCTTCTATAGATAACGGCGAAGGCCATTACATGGGCGAGGCGGCGGGCGTAGTAATCACAGCCGGCGGCAGAACCATTTATCATGCTGGTGATACCGGCCTCTTCCTTGATATGAAGCTTATAGGCGAGATGAATCATATTGATCTTGCCATGCTGCCGATTGGCGATAACTTCACAATGGGAATAGATGATGCGGTAAAAGCCGCTGAGTTCATCAATGCAGGAATGGTTGCGCCCATGCACTACAATACTTTTCCGCCGATCGAAACAGACCCGGAAGAATTCAGGCGTAAAGTTGAATCAATAGGTAAAAAATGCATCATAATGCCTTTTGGCAAAGAAATAGAGATCTGATATATTGTCCAAAATAATTTCAATAGCTAATCAAAAAGGCGGTGTGGGTAAAACCACTACTGCTGTAAATCTTTGCGCGGCGCTTGCTGCTTGCGGCTGCAAGATATTGCTTGTGGATATTGACCCGCAGTCAAATGCAACTTCAGGACTGGGCTTCCCTACCAATTCAATGGAAGGCTCAGTATATGAACTGCTAACAGGTGTGCGCAGTCCGAAAGAATGCGTTGTACTGACCGAAGTGCCCAACCTTTTTATAATAAAATCCAACATCAACCTCGTTGGTATCGAAATTGAAATAGTGGCAATGCCCGAAAGGGAGTTTGTTCTGAAAAAAAGACTGGATGAAATAAAGGAGTATTTTGATTTTATATTTATCGATTGTCCCCCGTCGCTCAGTCTGATCACGCTTAATTCACTGGTAGCGTCTGATTCTGTTTTGATACCCGTTCAAAGCGAGTATTACGCTCTTGAAGGCTTGACCCTGTTATTAAACACTATCAAGATGATCAAATCCAGGCTGAATCCCGATATAGAGATCGAAGGATACCTGCTTACAATGTTCGATGCAAGGCTCAGGCTCTCGAACCAGGTTGCAACAGAGCTTGAGAAATATTTCCAGGATAAGCTGTACCCGGTAAAGGTTATGCGAAATGTTAAGATCAGCGAATCTCCTTCATACGGAAAGCCTGTGGTGGTTTACGATCCGCTGAGTGTTGGTGCAAGAAATTACACCGAGCTTGCAAACGAATTTCTTCGCCGCAACGGCAAGGAGCACCTTCAGAAATTCGATAACATATTAACATATGACGCCCCGAAATTTGAGGTAGTTAATAAAGAAACACCCGCCGGCAATGAGCCGGATAATATCAATCAAATCAAGCAGCAATAATGTCTAAAGATAAACCAAAAGGCGGCCTCGGCAAGGGGCTTGATATACTCTTCGGCGGCAGCCAGTCCGCGGAGCAGGTAACATCAGAAACCCCTCAGCACGAAAACATAACCGAGCTGAATGCTGAAAATACAAAAACAGGCGAGCAGATATTATTTATACCAATTGAAAGTATAGAAGCTAATCCTTACCAGCCGAGAAAAGAGTTTGATGAAGCGGAACTTAATGACCTTGCAGAATCTATAAGGCAGAAGGGTATTATCCAGGCAATAACAGTACGCCGCGGAGATGACGGAAACTACGAGCTTATATCAGGGGAAAGGCGTCTGCGTGCATCGAAGCTTGCCGGACTTGAAAGAATACCTGCATTTGTGCTTGATATCAGTTCAAAGGAAGACCTGCTTGAGCTTGCGCTGATCGAAAATATCCAAAGGGCAAACCTGAATGCCATAGAAGTAGCTGAAGGTTATAAGAGGCTGATAGATGAATGCAGTCTTAAACAGGATGAAGTTGCTCAAAAAGTTGGTAAGTCGAGAAGTGCAGTTGCTAACACCCTGCGGCTTCTTACGCTTCCGGATGAGATAAAACAAAGTGTAAAAAAAGGTGAGATATCCGAAGGCCATGCAAGATCTATACTCGCGCTTGATAGCGAAATTGACCGGCTTCTGCTTTGGAAAAGAATTACAACCGAAAACCTGAGTGTCCGCAGATCAGAGGAATTTATAAAGAAGAAAAAACAATCTTCAGGCACGCAGAAGGTAAAAAAGATATACGAGATATCAGACCAGAATAAAGCTGCCATAAAATTCCTTGAACAGAAGTTCATGGAGCATTTCGGCACAAGGGTTAAACTGCAGCCAACATCATCTACAACCGGCAGCATACTGATTGAGTATTACACAGCAGAAGACCTTGAAAGGATCGTAGATCTCTGCAAGAAATAGAAATTTAATCAATCCATAATGAACACAAGGGTAATTACTGTATTACTATTACTCCTTACCCAATCCGCAGTATTAGCGGAAATAAAACACTATTTCTACAACGGCTCACCCGTTTACCTTGAGCAAAGAGAAGATAAGATAGCCGTTATAACCGAAAGCGGCCCGTATTCTGCTTTGAATATTATTGAGCAGATCAAAAACCGCGTTGGTACGACTGATACAGTTAAAGCAGCCGATGAAAATGTAATTATTGTTACTTTAAGCGGCAGCCGGATGTTTTCCCGCGTGAATTCCGCTATAAATTCCATTAAAAATATTGCTGGCGTTAAGTTCGTTACAAAAACTTTTTACGGCACATCACGAAAAGTTATACAGGTTCCAACTGATGAATTTATAGTAAGGATCAAAGATGATAAGTTCCTTGAGGCATTTAACCGGCTCAACGTTATGAATAACTGCAGGATACTTGGTAATGTTGGCGATAAAAAAGGATTCCTTCTAAAATCAAACACAGGCATAACTCTTAACGCGCTGGAACTATCTGATATTTATTATAACTCATCACTATTTGAATACGCTGAGCCGAATTTTCTGTACCCTGAATTCTGCCTGCTTCATTATACACCCAACGACGCTAACTATTCATTTCAATGGGCATTAAATAACACCAGCCAAAATGTGCCAACAGAAGGAAACGCTTCTGCAGGCGACGGGTTAACTGTAAACGGAATACCGGGCGCAGATATGAGGGTTAGCCAGGCATGGGATCATACTCTTGGCTCTTCAACTATCGAAGTTGGCGTTTTGGATACCGGGATTGATTCCACACACCCTGATTTCCAGTCTGCAGGTCACCTCCTGCCGGGCTATGATGGCTATTATAACCGTAACACTGTACCGCGTGATTCAGGCTCTCATGGAACATGCACTGCCGGGCTGATAGGCGCAGTTACAAACAATTCAATAGGAATTGCAGGAATAGCGCCGAATTGCAAACTTATGGCTATAAGAATATTTAATGCAGCAGGGAATGCATCCACAATTGGAATTGCCCGGGCTTTTGATACAGCAAGAGTTCGCGGAATTGATGTGCTGAGCAACAGCTGGGGCGGCGGTTCTGTACTTGCAACCATTACTAATGCTATTAACAGCGCGGCTACAAGCGGGCGGGGTGGATTGGGCTGCATCATATTATTTTCATCCGGCAATGAAGGCAGGAATCCACCTGAATATCCATCTTACCTTGCAAATGTTATTTGTGTTGGAGCTTCAACCACACATGACCAGAAAAAAGCGGCAGGCTCCGGAAACCAGTTCTGGTGGGGCGGCAATTATGGCGAAAGCGCTGCTACCGGCGATATAGAGTGCGTTGCTCCCACAGTGTGTTACTCGACTGATGTGCAGGGTACGGGAGGATATAATACTGCTGCCGGTACTACAGGAGATTATTATTCAACATTTAACGGAACTTCCTGCTCATGCCCCAATGCAGCGGGAGTTGCGGCGCTTGTGCTTTCCGTTAACACTTCCCAAACACGCGCGCAGGTTACTCAAAATCTTTTATACGGCTGCGATAAAATAGATAACGTTCCATACTCCACAACAAAAACATACGGCAAATGGAATGCCTATTTTGGTTACGGCAGGATCAATGCATATAACTCCGTAAGGCTTGCAGCAGGTGTTGATGTAACACCACCATTGATCAATCATACAAACAGGGCAAGCCACAACAGCACTTATCCAACACTTGTTACTGCGAATATTACAGATCAGGACGGTTCGGCAGTTCCAACAAGCGGTGTTAACGCTCCCAAGCTGGTTTACCGCACCAACAAAAATAATGCCGGCTGGAGCGCATTTGATTCGGTATATGCATCATCAAACTCAGGTTCAAATTTCTATTTTAATATACCCTGCGTTGGCTGGGAAACAGAAGTACAGTACTACATTACCGCAAAAGATAACACTGGCAACATCGGATTTTTCCCGAAAGGCGCGCCCAACACTTTCTGGCTGTGTTATTATGCAGTGGGCAGCTTAACTGAATCTACCAACAAGCTTTCAGCATGGTCGCCGCCGGATGGCGGAGCAGGAATTTCCGGACCCGTGAACTTCGGAAGCTTCAAAGTTCTGAATACCAAAGTCAGGTTATACCTGAGGCATACCTGGGTAAGCGATAATGTTCTTTATATTACCTCACCAATAACCGATAACAACAATAACAGGAAATGCCTGTTTTCTGAGAACGGAACTACTCTTGATAATATTACCGGCGCAACTGTATCGGATTCAGCTTCGCAATTCTGGTACCAGGGCACTCCGCCATATACAAACGGAAGCTACTCGCCCGAGATCACACTTCGCGGATTGCTTGGCACACAGGCAAGCGGCAACTGGCGGTTTTTGAATATGGATAATGGCGTAGGTGACGTTCCTACTTATGACAGCATCAGGATAACTTTGCTGCGCACTGCGGGTACACTAAGTCCGGCTGCAAGGCTCAACAGCAGCGCGGATTCCGTTATTGATTTCGGGATGATACCGCAAAGTTCTTACATTGAAAAGGATTTTTATCTTAAGAACAGCGGCAATTCAGACCTCACTTGCAGCGCGGTTTCGTTTACCGGAACGTATTCTTCAAGCTTCTCGCTGCAAACCCCGCTTCCCGGCGCAATTCCGCCCGGTGATAGCGCTTTATTCAGAGTGAGGGCAAACAATGCGATGGGACTGAAAAGCGGCGGCAACACTCCCGGACTCTTCGGCGCGGAAAACGGCGTTATGAATATAACAACCAACGATCCTTCAAAAACGGTGTTTAAAGTTTCGCTGCAATCGGACTATGTTTTACCCGTTCAGCTTGCTTCGTTTGATATCAGCGCGTATAAAAAAGATGTCAGGCTTGCGTGGAGTACTTTCAGCGAGATCAATAACTCAGGATTTGAAATTCAGAGGCAATCGGTTAACAATGAAGGAAAGTTATCCGATTGGATGAAAACGGGATTTATTGAAGGCTCCGGAACAACCAATGAACAGAAGTTTTACAGCTTCGCAGATATTAAGCCGGGTGTCGGAAAATTCAATTACAGGCTGAAACAGATCGATAACAACGGCAACTTTGAGATATACAACGCGCCGCACCAGGTTGAAGTAGGCAAACCTGTTCAGTTCGATATATCGCAGAACTACCCCAATCCGTCTAATCCATCTTCAAAAATCGATTACCAGCTTCCGGTTGATGCCAACGTAAATATTTCTGTTTATGACCTGACCGGTAAGCTTGTGAAAACCCTGGTAAACTCAAATATGGAAACAGGTTATCACACGGCGGTGTTCGACGGAACAAACATAGCAAGCGGTATTTACATTTACAGGATAAATGTATCAGGTGAGGGTGTCTCTTATTCGCAGACACGCAAGCTTGTACTAATAAAATAATGCAGGTTATACTTTAGAGTGATTTAGCAGCATCAGCAGTATGGGTTTCGGAGTTTAATTAAGATATAGCAAAAATAGTCTAAAAGGCTGAAAAATTTAATTTTTTCAGCCTTTTTTCGTTCCGGGTATCCCTACGACCAATTAATTTATGGCCAAAACAGATTTCCCCAGGCGGAAGATGAATGCTAAATTGCATCATTGAAGAATTGATCAACTAACTTAATTAAACCAAAAAACATGAAACACATTCTAATCGTAACACTTTTCCTTGCTTCATTTGCCTTCACATCGTTTTCACAGAATTATGAAAAGACCTTTGTATCTGCCGGCGGTGTAATAACCATTCCCGTAGGCGATGTATCTGAAGCGTGGGGCGTTGGCTTCAACTTCCACGGCAATGCGGGTTACGTATTCCACCCGAACATTGCAGCAAGGGTTGACCTGCAGTACAATACATTTCCATACAAGGAATCAGGCGACTACAGCGGGTACAGCCTGAAATCGACTTCAATCATGGGCGATATCATGGTTGGAAAGTTTGATAAGGCAGCAACCATAAAACCGTATGGATTGGTTGGAATGGGATTATACCTTAACAGCGTAAGCGATATGAAATACCAGGGTGTAACATATTACCGCGGCGCAAGTGAAACTAATTTCGGCATGAAAGTGGGCGGCGGCGTTGCTTTCAAGGTATCTCCAAAGCTTAATTTATTCGGTGAAACCAGTTTTAATATGATCTTCGGTGAAGGTACCGCAAACTACCTGCCGTTGAAAGTCGGCGCAACACTAAATTTTTAAATCACAATAAACAAACAATCTAACCCCATAAAAGAATATAGCTTCATTCGTTCTCATCATTTATTACCCCAAAAAAAGGAGCCATTGGCTCCTTCTCCTATATACTTCTCACATCCCCGCGCAAGCGGGGATCTATATTTCTATTTTAAGCCCCGTTGTTGGTGCTATACCTTGCTGAGTATAATGAAGAAAGGTTGTTACCTACAACATGAAGCATTTCAATGGAGTATTATACAGAGAAGTCCTGGAATGAATGATAGATTGTTGAAAAAAAAGGATTATTATTTTTCTATTACAACAAA
>JACSRQ010000255.1 GCA_014879675.1 Ignavibacteria bacterium | reverse complement strand
AGATGTGTATAAGAGACAGGCTCAGATCCATCAGTACGAGATCCGGGTCAAGTGATTCCGTCTTATCAATAACATCAACACCGTCTATCGCTTCTCCAACCACTTCAACTCCAGGCATAGCCTGTATATATTGTGTCAATAACTGCCTGAAATTATCATTATCATCACACAGCAGGATTTTGATTGTCTTGTTATCCATTTTATTCTTTAGTTGCCCGTATTGTTTGTTTCAATGATTCTGTTTAGTGACCTTTTGCTGCAAGCTTCTGCTGAGTAAGCTGTATTATTTCGAGCAGTTCCTTATGAATATCGTCGGAGTTCTTTCCGATATACTTATCAACCCTGTAAACCTCAGCAAGCTTACGGTACGACTGGCCTTCGTTGATGGATATCATTACTACTGTCACATCAGGGAATTTATCTTTAATTGCACTGAGGGCTTCAATACCTGATTTTTTCGGCATGATAATATCCAGGATTATGAGGTCAGGATATGTAGCTTCAGCCTTTTTGATAGCATCTTCACCGTCCACAGCTTCTCCAACAAGCTCTACCCCGGGAATAGAACGCACATATTGAGCTAAGGCACTCAGGAAATCAGGGTTATTATCAGCTATCAGAACTCTTACTATTGGTACTTGAGCATTCATTTTAATTTGCCCTTTCTATATGTGTTTATTCTTATAATTAGTTTAACGAAATCAGCCCCTTTTCGATCGCGTATCTGACGAGGCCGGCGGTGTTTTTGATTGAAAGCTTGTGCATTATGTTTTTTCTGTGCGTATCAACTGTGTTGTAGCTGATATAAAGTATATTTGCAATCTCCTGGTTTGAATAACCGGAAGCGATAAGTTTCAGTATCTCAATCTCGCGTTTAGTCAAAGGAACTTCCTTGTAACCATCATTCTTTTCGGTTTCCTTTGCAGTGCGGATGTAATTATCGATAATAAGTTTCGATATATCCTTGCTGAAGAAGTTATCCCCCGATGCAACAGTTCTCACTGCGTCCAGAAGCTCTTCCTTATCTGTGTTCTTCAGGATGAATCCTTTGGCACCTGATCTTATGATCTGGTTAAGGTATTCCTGATTATCGTGCATTGTCAGGATAAGTATCCTTGCGTCAGGATCTTTTTCCTTGATCACGCGGGTAGCTTCTATACCATTCATTCCCGGCATAGAGATATCCATAATAACCAGGTCCGGCTTTAATGAGGCGTACATCTTGACGGCGTCTTCCCCGTTCCCGGCTTCGCCGGCAATGGAAATACTATCCAGGCTCGTCAGAATGTTCCTCAATCCGTCCCTAACAACTTCATGGTCATCAACAATTAATATTTTAGTGGTTTTCATAGCAATTTTTTACTTAATGATGGTTATTGTTACTGAAAAAATCCAGGTTTATTTCCAAAAGAAGTTCTGTACCGTGGCCGGGGCTGGATACTATCTCAACCTTACCGCCGATAAGTTCAGCTCTTTCTTTCATGTTCAGGAGCCCGAAACCGCCTCCTGCTTTTTTAGTTTTTGTAATGTTATCTGTATCAAATCCTTTGCCGTTATCTTTTACACGCACAAATACCTGCAGGTCGCTGCGGTACAGGTCAAGTGATACATCTGTTGCTTCTGCGTATTTGCTGATATTGTTAAAAGATTCCTGTATGATCCTGTAGATCGCAATTTCGATCTTCGGGTCAATTCTTTCAAGGGTGGGGGAGACCTGGAACTTCACCTTAACACCGGTGATCTTCGAAAATTCCTGGCATAATATTCTTAGTGCGGGTATAAGTCCAAAATCATCAAGTGTCGTAGGCCTGAGGTCATGTGCTATCCGTCTCGCTTCTACAATTGCCTTGCTGATAATGGAATCAACCTGCTTTAAAATTTCTGTCATGCGGTCGCGGTTGGCGGTATTCATAAAATCTATCATACCGATATTCAGTTTCGCCGCGCTTAGAAGCTGTCCAAGTCCGTCGTGCAGCTCGCGTGATATTCTTCTTCTTTCGTTTTCCTGTGCTTCAATTATCGAAAGTGCCCTTATCCTTTGTTCCAGCAGTTTCTGCTGATCCTCTTCGGCGCGTTTCCTTTCGATCGCGTATCTGATCGAGCGCAACAACAGCTCGCTTTCAACTTTATCCTTTACCAGGTAATCCTGTGCGCCCATTTTTACTGCATTGATAGCAGTAGTTTCGTCGTTCAGCCCGGTTAGAACTATAACAGGAATGTTTGGAGCAACATTGAAAATACTTTCAACGCCCGTCAATCCTTCGCTGTCGGGAAGCTTTAGATCCAGCAATACAACATCAATGAACTCGTTTTCGAGGATCTCGATGCCTTTTTGAAGCCTGTCCGCAATTTGAAGAGTATGATCAATATTCTTCAGATCCGTGAGGTACTCTTTTATAAGCCGGGCATCTCCCGGATTGTCCTCTATAAGTAAGATCTTAATCAAATTATGCTTCACCCTGTTTAATTACCTTATTAATTGAAACGTAGAATGTTGAACCTTCATCTAAAACTGAATCTATCCATATCTTCCCGCCGTGTTTGCCTGCTATCTTTTCGCAGATTGCCAGGCCAATACCCGATCCGGGATACTCTTCGTGGTTATGCAGCTTCTGAAATATTCCGAAAACCTTTCCATGGTACTCTTTATCTATTCCCATCCCGTTATCACTGAAGGAAAGTATCCATTCAGTTTCTTTATCATCAATACCGATCCTGATCTCCTGGTTCTCTCTGTGGTTAAACTTGAGTGAGTTATCAAGCAGGTTGTAGATTAGCTTTATAAGCAAGTCCCTGTCTGCAAGTAACACTATCTGCTTTTCAGCAGCAAACTTTATTGAGTAGTTCTTTGCGGGATATTTGCTTTTTAATGTCTGCTTTACCTTTTCTACCAGTTCTGCTACATCGATCTCGACCGGCTGAACTTCCGGTTTTCCTATCCTGGAGTATGTTAAGAGATCATCCATCATTTTCTTGAGCCTGTTCGATCCGTCAACTGCGTATTTTATATATTCCCTGGCATTTTCATCAAGCTGTTCACCGTACCGTTTATTCAGCAGCTGAACGTAGCTAGAGATCATTCTGAGTGGTTCCTGAAGATCGTGGGAGATTATGTATGTAAGCTCGTCAAGATCCTGCTGCTTATCATTCCTTAAAGATATCTCTTCCTTGTGCCTTATCGTAAGCTCGTCAAGAGCTTTTAACTGTTCATCGCTGGTCAAATCCTGTATATACTCTCCATTGTGTGTATTCCCTTTTTTATAGCTGCCACCGGCTTCTTTTTTGTTCTTTCAAAGAAAAAATATACTGCTACCATGTTTCAGATAGCAGTATATTTTAGTATTTGGATTTGTTATTCAATTAAGCTACAGAGCTATTTTCTGTTATGATTTGATTATTTCTTTTCTCTTTCGTCGAAGAAGTCGCCAAGTTTGAACCTGAAGTTGACGAACGCTGAAAGCAACCCGAATTTTCCTGTATCAAGCTTGGAAAGCCTGATGGACGGTCCGACTGCGAATGAGTTAAGCGCGAATCCTTCTGCGATGTTGGATACCATGATCTCAACCAGCAGCTGGAAATTCCTGATCTTCTTCAGTGTTGCGTTGATCCTGAAATCGAATACTGAACCAACAAGCCTGCTTTCTCTTGTGAACAAACCGATGTTCATTTCGTTCATATAGTAAGCTGCATATACCTGCGACCTGGTTGAACCGAACATCCTGAACGGGTAACGGAACTCTGCGATCAGGTTTGAACCCGTAACTATGTTGTTAGGCATAATTGTTGAATCTTTCTGGTTCACGAAGGTATAAAGCGGGGGACCGCCGCCCGGTGTAACACCGGTTTCTTTGATCTCGCTGTAAACACCTACTTCAAGGAAGTTACCAAGAGGTATTGTGTATGTTAACTTGATACCCCTGGGAGGCATGAAAATTGCATTGTACTGTTTCCATGGTTTGTTTTCAACACTATCTGAGCCAAGATCGTGGGTATTAAGCTCCCTGATCCTTGTAACATAAGATATGTTTACACCAAGCATGTTGAAACCTGCTCCAACTTCATCACTTTCAAACGGTCCTGAATACTTTGTACCTAATCCGAAAGTGAAACCGATAGACCTTTTTATTGGAATTCCAAGTGGCTCCCAGCCGAATACTGTGAAGTACGGGTTGATATAAGCCGTTGTATTCCTGATAGCTCTTTCTCTTTTGGGAGGAGCAACAAATTCTTTGATCTTGATCTGCCTGATAACATCTAAAAATACTGATGCGTAATCAAGCTTCTTCTGGTTCAGGTTTTCTTTGTTTGTGTTCGACCAGTTAATAAGACCGTCACGAACGCGTTTCGAAAGCTGAGACCAGGCATATCTTGCTGCGGAAGGATCGGTTTCATCACCCAATACCACGAATTGGTTCTGTTCGTTGGGATCGGTGATGTTGATCACTATGGTATAGGATTCCATTTTGGGATCGATACCCATATCATCCTGGGCTATGATAAAAACACTATCATCTTCCGCCCGCGCCAGGATCCTGAAGTACTTCCAGGTCCTCGGGTTATTGGGATCCTCCTGCTGCGCAAAAGTACTCCCGGTTTGTATTATTAGCGAACAAACTATCACCGCTAAGAATACCAAAATACTGAAATTAGCTCTGTTTTTCATTTTTGTGGTGATTTGATTTATAATATTTAATTCTATCCTTTTCATTTTTACCATTCACCGAATATGAAGCTGTTCTGTCCGGTGAGTTTGTGTCCTGCAATATTATCTGATACTGAT
>JACSRQ010000101.1 GCA_014879675.1 Ignavibacteria bacterium | reverse complement strand
ACCCAAGTGGCTTAAGGGGAAAGTCTGCAAAACTTTTATTCATCGGTTCGAATCCGATCGTCGCCTCAAGATTCACCAGTTCACATACAGCTATTCTCAAAGCATCATTAAACTCCAAACTTTAACCTGAAATGCTATGAGACTTTTTTTCAAAGCCCGCGGCAACTCCTCAATCGGTTTATTACTCCTTAGACTATTAGTTGGTTCATACACTTTATCGCTTGGCATTATGCAGGCAAGCAATATAGAAGACTATATAACCAAGGTAAAGGCCCTCCAGTTCTTCAGCGAAAATACCGCATTCATAATCGGGTTCATTACACCTTTCATTCTGATAATATTTGGTGCAATGTATATCATGGGTTTTTTCACTCCTATCACAAGCTTCACGCTTGCAATGATATCATTTTTGAAGATCGCCTCAAGAGGTTTCTTCCCTTCTGAAGGAATACCATTCAACAAAGATATGCTGTTTTTGGTATGTTTCCTTATGACGCTTTTCGCAGGAGCGGGAATGATCAGCTTCGATGCATTGCTTGACAGGAAGAAGAAGAAAACAGAACCGGAGCCGCCTAAAAACGCAGTCATCACGGCAGAGATAATTACTGAGAAGACTGAAGAGCCTATGAAGGAAAATACAGATCCCCTGTAGTGTAATGAATGCTTACACTCGATCCAGATTTCTTACCGCGGTAAAGCTGTTTAATGAAAAGGAGTATTTCGAGTGCCATGAAGTATTAGAGGATATCTGGTTTGATGTCAGGGATGATTCCCGGGACTTGTACCAGGGATTACTTCATGCAGCAGTAGGATTGTATCACCTTACAAAGAAAAATAATACAAAAGGAACGCTGATCCAGCTAAACAAAGCAGCCGATAAGCTCGGCAGGTTTGAGGGGAAAATAAAGGAAATTGACCTGGCAAAACTTCTGAAGCAACTCAAGAGCATTGCTTTGAAAATCCAAAAAAAAGAGCAGCCTAAAAGACTGCCCAAAATAGTAATCACGATTTAAACTTTACCGCTTACATTACCATTCCGCCATCAACACACAAAGTTTGTCCGGTTATATAAGCTGATGCATCCGATGAAAGGAACATGACGGCGTTTGCAATATCATCGCCGCTGCCAATGCGCTTAAGCGGAACGGACTGCAATATTCCCTGCTTGATAGTATCATTAAGTTTACTTGTCATATCAGTATCCACATAACCCGGAGCGATGCAGTTAACGTTGATGTTCCTTGATGCAAGCTCTTTGGCGATCGATTTAGTGAAACCAATTACCGCTGCTTTTGATGCAGCATAGTTAGCCTGCCCTGCATTTCCGGTAATACCAACTACCGAGCTGATGTTGATGATCCTGCCCTGCTTCTGCGAGATCATCTGCCTGCAAACAGCCTTTGTGAAGTTAAATACTCCTTTGGCGTTTGTATTCAGGACTGCATCCCAATCGGCTTCACTCATGCGCATCAGGAGACCGTCTTTAGTGAGTCCCGCGTTATTGATAAGTATATCGATCCTTCCATGATCTTTTATAACAGAGTCAACAAATGCCTGCACATCCGAAGTAACAGATGCATCGCACTGCGAATGTTTTATACCGGCTGCATCAAACTCTGCACTTTCAATGGAATTTTTGTAAGTAACTACAACCTTTGCGCCTGCGTTTGCAAACTTAACGGCAATAGCTTTGCCGATTCCGCGTGAACCTCCTGTGACTATTACAACTTTATCTTTAAACTCGCTCATTTATGATTTATTATAATTGTTCTTATTCCTGAACCTTGTTAATAACTTCTACATCTGATGCCTTATCCAAACCTTTGGTAGTCACTGAGCTATCTATACGCTTTATTAGTCCCTGCAGCACTTTACCCGGACCCAGCTCAATAAACTCGCGTGCACCGTCGCTGATCATATTTACTATACTTTCATCCCAGCGAACAGATGAAGTCAACTGGTCATATAACGTCTGTTTAACAAACTCAAGATCTGTATCTTGAGTGATTGGCTTGGCGTGAACATTGGTATATACTGGTATTCTCACTTTCCTGAATTCTGTGTAATCGAGAGCGACTTCAAAATCCTCTTTGGCTGATTCCATTAACGGTGAGTGAAAGGCTCCGTGTACCACAAGCTCTTTCGCCATTCTTGCGCCGCGTTCTTTCGCAAGCCCGATAGCCTTTCTGACCCCTTCGATACTGCCTGAAATTACGATTTGGCCGGGAGAATTGAAATTGGCAACCTGTACTATCCCCATTTCTGATGCATCCCTGCAGACTTCGATCACTTTAAGGGTATCCATGCCAATAATAGCAGCCATGGTACCTTTGTTTTGCTCGCCGGCTTTTTGCATAAGCTCACCCCGAAGCTGAACAAGCTTTAAGCCATCTTCAAAGCTGAGAGCCCCGGCATTGATCAAAGCTGAAAACTCGCCCAGTGAGTGTCCGGCTGAGAAGCTTGGTTCTTTTCCCTTAACAAGCCTGGTTGCAGCAATCGAGTGCATTACAATTGCAGGCTGAGTTATAAATGTCTGTTTTAACTTCTCTTCCGGGCCTTCAAAACTGATCTTAGATACCGAAATACCTAAAATTTCATCGGCCCTGGAGTAAAGGTCCTTAATTTCGGGGAATGTGTCATACAGGTCGAATCCCATTCCCACGTACTGCGATCCCTGTCCGGGAAAAACGTATGCTATGCTCATAATCTACAAATATAAAAAGAATCAACCATTTTTTATAGTCTTTTCATAATTCTTTGAAAATGAGCAATATTTGCAATTAAATCCACGTTTGGAAAGTCAAGCGGTTTTGACAGCTATTATAGTGTATTTGCTTTGTAAAATCCCTCAATTTTCATTATTTTGAGAAAGCTATACGGACTTGTATTTGTAAAAAATGTTGGTAATCTTTCATTAAATAGCGATAATTTCTGATGAAATATCTTCTTGGATCTGTACTATTCTTTCTGATTTTTGGTTTATCTTTTTCACAGGATGACGATGATAATTTGATACTTGGCAATTCTCAAAATAACAAAAGTGCTGCACTATACGATCTAAGTGATCCAACTGGTGTGAACATAGAAGTGAATTTGTGGGGTTACGTTAGGCTTCCGGGCAGATACCGTGTACCCATTAAGACAACGTTCATGGATCTTATGAGTTATGCCGGCGGCCCTATTGACGAATCAAATCTAAAAGAAATTAGAATTATACGGAATTCTAATGTAGCGGGAAAAACGGCACAACTGATCAAGCTTGATTATGACGATCTGCTTTGGGATGAAAAGGTATCAACAAAACCCCGGTCAAATCCGGTATTAGAAGCAGGCGATGTAGTAATTATTCTAAAAGAAAAAAGATATACATTCAGAGAAGATCTTTCTTTGTATATCCCGATCTTCACAACGCTCATTTCGATCGCAACATTCATTATCACACTAACAAACAACTAACATATGGACTCTCAATCAAACGGCAAAGCATTCAGCAATATAGATTCTAATATTAAGTCTTCACACAGTATTAGATTCTATTTTAATCTTATCCTGCGCAACAAAGTGCCAATTTTGCTGAGCCTTGCAGTGGGTTTGATAGTTTCATATTTTTATGCATATTCACAGGTTGATATTTATGCTTCAGCATCATCAATGAGGCTGACTAAGCCCAAAGAAAATGTTCTGGAAAACAAAATATTTTCAGATGTTGAAGGAGAGCTTCCCGAACGTTACATTAACAACGAAGTTGAGATACTGAAGTCATACGCTATTCGCGAGAAAACGGCAACAGCCCTGCTTGATTCGTTCCAGGTACTTAAAGGTAAGATGCAGTTTTATCTGCTCATAACTAATCCGGAAAGCCCTGCTGACCCTAAGAGCAAGGGCCAGATAGCCGGCTTGCTGCAGCAGCACACTGAGATATCGCAAAAAAGGGGTCTTGATATCGTAATGATCAAGACTGAGAGCCCTTCGCCCCAGGAAGCTGCTCTCATTTCGAACTGCTATGCTGAAGCATACGCCGATTATTCGCTTAAATTCAACAGGGGACATTTAACCCTGAACAGAGAGTTCCTTGAAAAACAAGTACAGGAAAAATACAACTCACTGCTGCAAACCGAAGATAAACTTACCAACTTCTTAAGAACTGAAAATGTTGTTGAGATCAGTACGCAGGCAAGCTCGATCATCAATTCTTTATCAGGAATTGAAGGCGATTACAAATGGGCATTAATTGATGTACAATCAACAAACAAAGCTTTAACGGATATAAAAAACGAACTGGATAAATACGATCCCAAGGCAACCGATTATTTCGAAAGCAGGATAACTGATCCGTATATTTCAGAGATCCAGGGTGAAATTGCTAAACTAGAGATACAAAGAGACCTTTCTAAGGTAGGAAATGAAGAGCTCGTAAAGAACTCCAAATCACTTAAAGAAATTGACGGCAAGATTAACGAGCTTAAAAGAATACTTAATGAAAAGCTCGAGATAATGAAAGACGGTGCTTCTTCCAATACACCTGAAGAAGTCAGAAACCTTTCAAACAAATACTTTGAAACCAAAGTAGCGAATAATCAAAGCAGAATTAAAGAAGGCCTCCTGAAAACATATATGGGTAAGTACCAGGAGAAATTCAATAAACTGCCTGCTCAAAGCATTGAATACGCAAATCTTGAACGCGAACGCCTTGCAAATGAAAAGATCTATTTAATGCTTCTCGAAAAATACCAGGAAGCGCTTATCAATGAAGAGTCACAGCCAAACAATGTAAAGATCATAGATTATGGCAAGGTACCCAAAGCTCCTTCCAAACCAAACAGGTTCCTTATTATTACTATCGGGTTGCTTATTGGTCTTGGTTTAGGCTATGGATTTGCATTACTGCGAAACATACTTGATGTATCTGTTAAGTCACCTGAAGACCTGGAGAACATCGGCATATCACTTATTGGATGGGTACCAACATTTATGCGTGAACCAAAAGCCGGCAGGCATACTCATACCGAGCAGGAGCTTGTGGTAGCATATAACTCAGACTCTGTGCCGGCAGAAGCGTTCAGGACACTAAGAACAAGACTTCAGTTCTCCAAGCTTGAACCTGAACCAATTAAGACAATTTTGATCACCAGCTCTATTCCAAGAGAAGGTAAAACGATCATTTCATCAAACCTGGCAGCAAGCTTTGCACTATCATCAAGGGTTCTTCTGCTTGACTGCGATTTCAGGAAACCAAGGATGCACAACATTTTCAACCTGAAAAGGTACCCGGGACTTTGCGACTATCTCTTCGGAACTGTTCCTCTTGAGGAAGCAGTCAGAGAAACTTCTTTCCCTAATCTGCATTTAATGACCTGCGGAACTATTCCAACCAACCCGGCGGAGTTAATTGCATCAAAGCATATGCAAACATTCCTGAACCAAATGAAGCCAAAGTATGATTACATACTTATCGATTCACCGCCGCTGGCAACGGTTACCGATGCTGAATTGCTCTCTTCTTATGTGGATGGCACAGTAGTAGTAAGCCTTGCAAGCAAAACCAGGCTTGACCTGCTTGTAAATACAATTGATACACTAAATAAGATCAACGATACATTTATTGGCGTGATACTGAATAACTTTGATTACCAGGCTACATACGGAAGTTATTATAAGTACTATTATTACTATTACGGTTCTGAAAAAGGCAAAGATAAACCCGGAACTAACGGGGCTGCAGTTAACGGGGCTTCGAAAAATGGCAATGCCAAGGAAAAGATAATTAAACCGAACTAAGACTTGCAGCTAAAAATATTTTTCAAGACGTTTCCTGAAACTTCTAAGTGCCTCTCTTGCGGCAAACTGGGAACCATAAGAAGAAGCCGCACCAAAAATATATGGGAAGCAGCTCTTAAAGCTACAAAAACTGCAAATCTTTACAAATGCAGGGAGTGCGGCTGGCGTGGAATCCGCAAAAAATATACTGTAAACAAATATTCACTCATTACTGTAGTTTTCTACACATTACTTATTGTATCTGTAGCTTACGTGATACGACAGGTCTTAATGAAAAATTTCGGTTCATTATAACATTACTTACTCATCTCTTCAAATAAATCCAAAAATGGAACCACAAAACATGAATTTTCACGAATTTGTAGATTCACGTCTGAATTACAATGGGTTCAGGATCGAATTGATATCAGAAGAAGTTATGAATTCCAGGATGGAAGACATCATAGAATTCGTAAATTCGATCAGAAGAGAACACTATCCGATTTACGGCTGGAAAGAAGAAACCCGTGACTATTTTTTGAACCCGCTTGTTGATAAATGGAAATACAGCTTCATAATAGTGAACGATAAAGATGAGATCTGCTTTCTCAATTTCTCATCAGTTTACGACAAAATAATCCATAATCATTGCACTTACGCAAGAAAAGATACCAGGGGATTTAACTTTGCAAAGCTTCATATTATTAAGCTTTGCCAAACCGGCTTAGATAATGGTTTCACGCACCAGGAAGGTTTCTGGCCTAAATCCAACAACGGATCGATCATTTTGTTTCTTAAGATGGGCTGGAAGATACAAAATATCAGGGATGATGAAGATTTATTTATGATTGCTGACCTTGAAAAGGTTAGAGATCAAACTTACAAATTAGTTCTTTCGGGAAAGTAAATGTCAGTTAAAAACGCTTTGCTTATCGGGGCATCGGGCGGCTTGGGTAAATACATAAGCTCAGGGCTTGCTGCCAAGGGTATTAATCTGGCTCTGCATTGTAATGATAATCCGGGTAAACTGGATTCATTAATTGCAGAGATTAAGAATAGTGGAATCAAATACAAAACTTACAAAGCAAATATAACAATCGAAGCCGAAGTTGCGAACCTTGTAAATGAAGTCAAAAGCGAGTTCGGAACTATTGACCTGCTGATAAATAATGCGGGTGTTTCCATAAATGCGATGAGCTGGAAACTGAAGTTCGAAGATTGGTCAAGAGTACTTGATGTTAACCTTACCGGGCCTTTTTTATGCTCAAAACATGTGCTGCCGCTTATGAAGGAAAACAAATTCGGAAGGATAGTATATATGTCCTCAGTGGTTCCCCAGATAGGTGTTGCGGGTACCGCTGCCTATGCAGCATCCAAATCAGGATTGTTTGGACTATGTAAAACAATTTCAAAAGAAGTAATAAAGAACAACATTACTGCAAATGTGATCTCACTCGGATATTTTGATGCAGGCATGCTTTACCAGATACCTGAAGATATCAGAAATCAAATAAAAGATACTATCCCGATCAAAGAGTTTGGGAATCCTTTGGAAATTGTGGAATGTATTTCTTATCTTTGCGCAGAAAACTCGAAGTACATTACCGGCCAGACGATAAATCTTAACGGAGGTTTATTCTAAACGGATGTGCGGGATTAACGGAATCGTAACATCCGATTATTCGCTTCAAAAAAAGATTAAGAACCTTAACATTCTGCTCAAACACCGTGGACCCGATGATGAGGGCTTCGTGGCAATAAACCGCAGTAACGGCAGATTTATACAATACAGCGGAGATTCAAGTATTGAAACGGTAAAACACAATCACCCTCATATTTCAAATTTAGCAAATGACGGTTCGGATCTTATTCTTGGGCACAGAAGACTTTCCATTATTGACCTTAGTGAAAATGGTCATGGACCTATGTTCTCCGAAAATGGAAGATACTGGATAACATACAACGGGGAAATTTACAATTACCCTGAATTACGTGAAGAGCTATTGACATTTGGTTATTCCTTCAGAACTTCGAGTGATACTGAAGTGATCCTCCGGGCTTATGAACATTGGGGTACTGAATGTCTGAATAAGTTCAACGGAATGTGGGCTTTTGCCATTTGGGATAATTCAAAGAAAATATTGTTTCTTGCTAGAGATAGATTCGGAATCAAACCTTTATACTATACAAAAACGGGGAGCTTCTTCGCATTCTCATCAGAAATAAAGCCGCTTGTATCTCTTTATCCCGTGCGGCCAAATATTAACAAACATAAAATTCCATTTTATCTGATATATGGCAACCGTCTGAATTCACACGATACATATCTGGATAAGATCTACTCAGTGCCCTCTTCTCACTATCTTGTGTTATCAGGAAGTGAAGTATCAGTTAAGAGATACTACGATATAGAAGCAGAATCAGGTAAAAAACTGAGCGAAACTGAGCTGCAGGAGAAGTTGATAAATCTTCTTACTGATTCCATCAAGTTGAGGTTTAGAAGCGATGT
The DNA here is from genome assembly GCA_014879675.1 of Ignavibacteria bacterium. GTDB lineage: Bacteria > Bacteroidota > Ignavibacteria > Tepidaquicellales > OLB5 > OLB5. The sequence continues at coordinate 57,848 of JACSRQ010000101.1, read as the reverse complement.
TCCGGTTGGCACTTGCCTGAGCGGCGGTTTCGATTCATCTAGCATAGTATCCCTTTCTTCTGCGATTAAACAAGGCGGATTGAATACTTTTAGTGCTGTTTGGAAAGAAAAAGAATGTGATGAATCCTATTATATTAATATAGTAAACGCAAAATATGGCTGTATAGAACATAAGACTTATCCCACTGAAGACCAGTTTGAGTCAGTATTCAGAAAACTCTGTTATTTTCAGGAAATCCCGACAGAAGGGCCGGGTCTTTATCCGCAATGGTTTGTTATGCAAAAAGCCGGAGAACATGTCAAGGTTTTGCTCGATGGGCAAGGCGGGGATGAAGTATTCGGAGGCTACTTCCAAATGGGCGCATACCTGCGGGGTGTATTGAAAGACCGAAGGCTGGGCGCGCTTCTGAGTGAATCAGGAAATTTCGTACAGTTTTTAAATAAGAATGGCATTCATTCTTTTGCAGGCTGGCTTTTCCCCAGGCAATATGGTTACTTAACAAGATCACGTCTATCCGGAAAATTCGATATAGTTAACAAAGCTCTTTTGAATGAAATCCCGAAACAATCTCTCTTTTTTGATATTGAACCGCAAAAAAAATTCGGTAATTACTTAGGAAATTTATCTTACCATTTTATCAGGAACATTACTATACCTGCACTTCTTCATTATGAAGATAGATCTTCAATGGCACATTCAATTGAGAGCAGGGTTCCGTTTCTGGATTACAGGCTTGTAGAACTGGGTGTAAATCTCAGCTCGAAGTACCTTTCACACAGGGGTGTGACACGGCCCTTGTACAGGAAAACACTCAGGCCGTATCTTCCGGCAGAAGTAGTTAACAGGAAAGATAAACTTGGTTTTCCCGTACCATTTTCCAAATGGAGCAAAACATCTCTTAAACCATTCATCATTGACACCCTGCTCGAAAAAAACAGCTCTCTTCATGATTACATAGATTCAGCAATACTTGAAAAGAACCTTGCCGAACACTTTAATAATTCTAAGGATTACAGCTGGGAGATCTGGCGGCTGCTCAGCCTTAAATTTTTCCTTGACCTGTTTTCCCGCGGTAATAGCTTTTAGAAAACTTATTATATATTAACTTACTGTTTTTGTAGTTAATTTGCTTTTTTATAGGTGAATAATTGATAAAGTTCGTATTAGAATCATATTCATTCCGGAGAATACTCGTAATAACAGCAGCTTTTGTTGTCCTATTATTGCTGAGCAGCAAAGTGTTTGACCTCCTGTGGAAGAGCAATACTACTTTGCCGATAATCACATTGGGAACAATTTATTCTGCCCCTCAAGAATATGATAATATCAGCAGGATCAATCTCAAATTGATTTCCGGGAATAAAGTTGTTATAGAAGGCAACAAAAGGCTGCGGCTTAAAGATGAAACCGGCAATTTTGAATATTATGATACCCTCAAAATCGAGTATCCTGATAACACTTTTGAAAAAACTAACAGGTTCTTTTTTCAATTCGAAGATTCACCTTACCTGGATTCGGTCTATCTTGTAACTGCAAAATCGGAAGATAAGAACATATTTTACAAACAGATCTTTTACAGTTCAACAATTATTGATGGCCTGAATTATACTTCAACCAACCCTTCAGATTTCAGAATTGACCCTTCCAAACTTGTTGGAACTGACCTATTGCTGAATAATGATACTGTTATCAATCAGGTATTCGATTACTTCAACAATAGTATAGATACACTTGGACTTGCTGAATGCGGAACAAACAGTATGATATTCCAAAGGATCTGCGATAAATTTGGCTTGCCATGCAGGATAATAAACCTCCAGGGCGGAGATATAGACCAGGTTGGATATTTCGAAAATATCGGTTACCCCCTTCATGTTGTTTGCGAGATCTATTCAAGCAAGTTTCACAAATGGTATGTTGTTGACCCTTCATATGGTTTTCGCTTCATGCATTGGCAAAAGAATGACTATCTGAATGCCGTTGAGATCTGTAATATTCATACATTCAGAAGAGAAGATGAAATTCACCAGGATTCCATACTCTTCACAAAACGATCTTTGGTAGGTAAAGACTATTTTAAATACTACGAGAATGTGGTTTTTACCAGGCAGGAATGGAAAAATAAGTTTTTAAGAAAATTAGCTAGTGTATTTTACACAAATTTCACATATTATCTGACTGTATTTTCAAATAACTATCCGCCGATCAAAAACGGATTTTATTATGTCGGGATTAAGACCTTCATGTACTTCTTTTTGTTTATTCTTTACACAAATTTATCTATGTTGATAATAATTAAAAGGCTTTTTGAAGTGAAGAAACCTAAAACTCCAAAAACATGATTGAAAGCATACTTTCATCAAGCAAAAAAAAGAACTTCAAAAAGAACGTGATTGTTTTCGGCGCTCATCCTGATGATTTTGAAGTAGGCTGCGCCGGAACTATCTTAAAATATCTTAAAGATATAAACCTGAAAATCTTCGTAATGTCAGATAGGTATGAAGATGGTAAGATGCGTAACCTGAAGGAGAAAGATAAATCACTTAAGATACTCGGACTGGATAAAGTGCCATGTAAAGTATTTGATATACCGACAAGGATATTTCATGACCACAAATCGAGGATAAGGAATATCTTATACAACATAGCAACAAAAAGTGATGTTGATGTAGTGTTTACTCCGCCAATACATGATATTCACCAGGATCATATCGTTCTCGCAGATGAAGTCATCCGTTTGTTCAGAGAAAAAACCATTTTTGGATACGAAGTTATAAGAAGCGGGTATGACTTCATGCCAAACATGCATGTAAAGCTTCCTTTGGATCTGGTTAACCTGAAGATCAAGGCCGCGCAGAGTTATAAGTCACAGTGGTCAACTACAAAAAGCGGCGGTTATTATTTTTCAAAAGAAGTAATGAAAGGTTTAATGAGAGCACGCGGCGCAGCTTTTGGTGTTGAGTACGCAGAAGCATTCGAAGTGTATCACTTGAAGTTATAAATAAGTTGTCATTTTTCGCGTTTATCATGTATAAAAATTGAATTTATTAATAGATAAGAATTAAAAGAATTTTAATAACTATCAGAAATGCCCGAAATTAAAGGTAAAAAAGTATTGGTAATTGGCGGCGCAGGATTTATCGGCTCACATGTTGTTGATAATCTCTTAAAAGAGGATGTTTCACAGGTTACGATCTATGATAACTTTGTAAGGGGTACTGCCGATAATATTGAAGAAGCGCTTAAGGATCCGCGCGCAAGAGTTTTTGAAGTTGGCGGAGATATTCTGCAAACAGATATATTAAGTGCCGCAATGAAGGAAAGTGATATGGTGATCCACCTGGCCGCACTTTGGCTTCTTCAGTGCCACGACTACCCGCGTTCCGCATTTGAGGTTAATATCCGTGGTACATTTAATATACTCGAAGCATGCAGGGATAATAAAATAGAACGCTTGGTTTATTCTTCATCCGCATCCGTTTACGGTGATGCCGTTGAAATTCCAATGACCGAAGAGCACCCGTTTAACAACCGGACTTTTTACGGAGCAACAAAAATTGCTGGTGAGGCTATGGCAAGGGCGTTTTACGAAAGATATGGGCTAAACTATGCGGGATTAAGATATATGAATGTGTATGGACCAAGGCAGGACTATAAGGGTACCTATATAGCTGTTATAATGAAGATCCTTGATAATTTAGATCAAGGCAAAGCACCAATAGTTTACGGTGATGGTTCACAATCTTACGACTTCATCTTTGTAGATGATACGGCCAAAGCAAATGTTTGCGCTTTGAAATCGGATGCTGTTGACAATTTTTATAATGTTGGAATGGGTACAAAAACCTCGATCAAAGAACTTACTGAAATTCTGCTGAAAATTTATAACTCAGATCTGAAAATTCAGTATCACCCGCAGGGCCAGACTTTTGTTACCAACAGGGTAGGTTCAACGGAAAAAGCAGAAAAAGAGATCGGTTTCAGGGCAACTATTCAGCTCGAAGAAGGACTCAGCCGGCTTATTGAATGGCGCAAGGCACACAAGAAACGCTTCGGTGATAAATGGAAATTATTTGAATAAACCTAAAGAATGTTAAAAGTACCAATCGCAAAAACTGAATTCTCGGAAGAAGATCTAAACGCTATATTGGATCCTCTCAAATCAGGATGGGTAGTCCAGGGACCGCACGTTGCTGAATTTGAAAAAAAATGGGGTAACTATACAGGTGCGCCAAACTCGGTTGCAGTTTCAAACTGCACAACCGCATTGCATCTCTCACTTGCTGCAAGTGGTATCAAAGCCGGTGACGAAGTAATAGTACCTTCTTTCACTTGGATCGCTACGGCAAACGCAGTAGAATACCTCGGTGCAAAGCCTGTGCTGTGTGATATTGAAACAGAAACATTTAACATTGACCCTTCAAAGATCGAAAAACTGATCACGAAGAATACTAAAGCTATTATACCGGTGCATTTGTTTGGGCTTTCTGCAAAGATCGATGAAATTCTTGCAATTGCCGAAAAGTACAATCTTGTTGTGGTTGAAGATGCTGCATGCGGCTTTGGAGCAAAGTATAAAGATAAGCATGTTGGTAATTTCGGGGTTACAGGGTGCTTCAGTTTCCATCCCAGGAAGGCTATAACAACTGGTGAAGGCGGAATGATAATCACTTCTGATGCTGAATTAGCGGAGAAACTAAGATCAATGCGTGACCACGGTGCTGCTATATCCGATCATCAAAGGCATACAGGCAGCAAACCATACTTATTGCCGGAATTTCCCTACCTTGGATACAATTACCGCATGACGGATATACAGGCTTCAATTGGTTCTTCTCAAATGAACAGGGCTGAAGAAATTCATCAAAAAAGATCTGCCATTGCTGACAAATATGATGAATTGATTGATGGAATCGAATGGCTAAATAAGCCATTCAGAGATGAAGATTTTGAACATGGGTTCCAGGCTTATGTATGCATGTATTCTCCTGAAGCAATATCTCTTGGGAACATTGATTCAATAAATGCTTCGCGGAATAATTTTATGGATTACCTCCAGCAAAACGGCATTTCTACCAGACCCGGAACACACGCAATACACATGCTGCAGTATTACAGGGAAAAATATGGATTCAGTAATGAAGATCATCCGAATTCATACATCGCAAGCCAATGCAGCATTGCTTTTCCGCTTTTCCCCACTTTGACTGATGAAGAATTTAGTTATATAGCTGATAAAATTAAAAATTACAAAATTTAAAATGAGCATACTCGAAAAACTCAATATTGACGAAAAAACACTTGAAAAGCTTACGGTGCAATATACACCTGAACAGGCACAAACTGAATCAACTTTCGGATACAAATGGAAGATGCGTGAGTTTTATGAAAACGAAGAGATAAAAGTTAAGCAAAGGGAGTGGCTTGTTGAGAGATACTGCGGCGGTGATGAAGCTATGTTCAGGAATTGGCTTAAGGGCGGCGGAAAGATAATTATGGATGCCGGGTGCGGCTCGGGATATTCTGGGATGATATTCTGGGGTAACTACCTGAAAGATAACTTATACCTTGGTGTGGATATATCAGACGCCATTGAAGTTGCCAAAGAGCGGTTTAAGGAAGCAGGCCTGCCCGGTGAGTTTCTAAAGGTTTCAGTGCTTGATCTCCCAGTGCCGGAAAACAGTATTGATATAATTTTTTCAGAAGGCGTACTTCATCACACAGATAGCACCGAAAGATCAATAAAGTATCTTACAGGTAAGCTCAAAAAAGACGGTTTATTCATGTTTTATGTGTATGTTAAGAAAGCACCTGTTAGGGAGTTTACTGATGATCATATAAGGGAGCAAATCGCTTCAATGAACAATGATGAAGCATGGGATGCCCTAATGCCTCTTACAAAACTTGGCAAAGCACTGGCTGACCTGAATACGGAAATTGATGTACCTGAAGATATCCCTTATCTTGGCATAAAAAAAGGAAAGATAGATATCCAGAGATTCTTTTATTGGTATATTTGTAAAATGTGGGTGAGGCCGGAAGTGAACCTGAACGAAATGAATATTGTCAACTTCGATTGGTTCCGGCCGCTGAATTGCCAAAGGCATACACCCGAAGAAGTTAAAGAGTATTGCAGCAAAGCCGGATTGAATATCGAACATATGGATGTTCAGGAATCAGGTATTACAGTAGTTGCACGGAAAAATTAACAATCAGTTAAGCAAAATTACTATTTTATAATGTGCGGAATTGCAGGATATTTTAATCTTAACGGTGAGCCGATCTCGATCAGTACCTTAAGGCGTATGGGTGATGCTATTAAGCACCGCGGACCTGATGGTGAAGGATTCTGGACGAATTCATTCATTGGATTCAGCCACAGGAGGCTTGCGATCATTGATCTCTCCCCTCTCGGACACCAGCCAATGCAAACTGATGATGGTAATTTTGTCATTACTTATAACGGTGAAGTTTACAATTTCCAGAATCTCAGAATTGAGCTGGAATCAATGGGGTATAAGTTTTATTCAAAAACCGATACCGAAGTACTGCTGAAAGCCTACCAGGCTTGGGGCAAGGACTGCATTTATAAGTTCAATGGTATGTTTGCCTTTGCTATTTGGGATAACCGTGAAAACGAGCTGTTCATTGCCCGGGATAGATACGGAATAAAGCCACTCTACTATTATTATAAAAACGGTGTATTTATATTTGCTTCTGAGATCAAAGCTATACTAAAACATCCGGCTGTATCTGTAAAGGTTTGCAGGGAAGCATTAAACGAGTATTTTTCGTTCCAGAATGTTTTTACTGATCTCACTTTATTTAAAGATATAAAAATGCTGCCCGCTGCCAGTATGCTTACACTGAAGCTTGGCGACATTAATTCACTTAAGATCAAGCAGTACTGGGATTACAACTTTGAAGATAACGGCGATACTGATGAAACGGAATACGTTGAAGAGCTTGCCAGATTGTTTGAACAGGCCGTTAACAGACAACTCATCAGTGATGTGGAGATCGGCTCCTATCTGAGTGGCGGCATGGATTCAGGTTCAGTAACATCCATCGCAGCAAAGAATTTCAAAAATCTGAAAACATTTACATGCGGATTTGACCTTTCTTCTGCTTCCGGGCTGGAACTGGGTTTTGATGAGAGGCATAAAGCAGAATTCCTTTCAAATATTTATAAGACGGAACATTATGAGATAGTACTTAAAGCCGGTGATATGGAACGGGTAATGTCTCAATTGATATGGCACTTAGAAGATCTCCGTATCGGTCAATCTTACCCGAACTTTTATGTTGCAAGGCTGGCCAGTAAATTTGTAAAAGTTATACTTTCTGGTTCAGGCGGTGATGAGTTGTTTGCAGGCTATCCATGGCGTTATTACAGGGCTGTAGTGAATGATGATAAAGAGCATTATATCGAAAAATACTACCAGTATTGGCAGCGTTTAATACCGGATAGTTATAAACCGAAATTCTATAATGAAGATATATACCCCGATATAAAAAGCTATCCTTGCAAAGATGTGTTCAGAGGAGTGCTTGAAAAGAAGATGAAAAGCAAGATCATGCCAGAGGAATATGTTAATCACTCGTTGTATTTTGAAGCGAAAACATTTCTGCATGGAATTCTGGTTGTTGAAGATAAGCTTTCAATGGCGCATAGCCTCGAAACAAGAGTACCGTTTCTTGATAATGACCTTGTTGATTTTGCAATGAAGGTTCCCGTTAAACATAAGCTTAAAAATCTTTCTGAAGTGATAAGAATTAACGAGAACATTCCGGGTCCGAAAACCGAAAGATTTTTTGCGCAGAACAGTGATGGCAAGAATATTCTGCGCAAGGCGCTTTCAAAATATGTTCCGGAGTCATACACTTCGGGGCTGAAGCAGGGCTTTTCTGCACCTGATGCAAGCTGGTTCAAAGGTGAAAGCAATGATTACATCAAAACTATCCTCTTCAACAAACGCGCACGGATATACGATTTTATTCAGCCGGCAATGGCACAGGATTTGATGAATGAGCATTTTGACGGAAAAACGAACCGCAGACTTTTGATCTGGTCACTGTTATGTTTTGAATGGTGGAGTAAAATTTTCGATCCTGTAGAATGAAAATAGTTTTCTTTGGGGCTTCGGAGCTTGGATGCAAATGCTGCAGGCGGATAATTGAAAAAAAGCTTGCAGAAGTATCCTGTATATTCACAATTCCGAAAGAATTTAATATCTCTTATTCCGATAAACCCGTTACAAATGTGAATTTTGCAGATTTCCATGCGCTTGGCAAAGAGTTTAACATCCCGGTAATATCAGTTACCGCGAAAATGGGCGATTACACCGAAGAGATCAGAAAATATTTACCTGACATGATACTGGTTATTGGCTGGTACTATATTGTACCAAAATCGATCCGTGAGATACCGAAGCTGGGATGCGCCGGCATGCATGCATCATTGCTGCCAAAGTATCGCGGGGGCGCGCCTCTTGTGTGGGCAATGATAAACGGGGAGAAAAAAACCGGTCTCTCATTCTTCTACCTTGAAGAAGGAGTAGATAACGGAGATATTATTTCTCAGAAAGAATTTCCAATTAAGGAAGACGACTTTATAAGTGACCTGATCGCAAAAACCACTGATGCAGCATTAGAAATAATTGATGAGTCTATTCAACAGTTGGCCGAAGGCAAAGCCTCACGGACTAAACAAAACGATACTGAAGCAACTTATGTGCCCCAAAGAAAACCGGAAGACGGAAAAATAGACTGGTCCTGGGATCCTGAAAGGATCAGAAATTTTATTCGTGCGCAATCAAAACCTTATCCCGGGGCATTTACAGAAATAAACGGCAAAAGAGTAACCATTTGGAACGCAGACATAATTGAAATATGATAGTATTTACATCAGATATTGACTGGGCACCTGAAGAAGTAATAGCAGATACTATTAACCTATTCGAGTTCTATGGTGTAAGATGTACTTTTTTTTCAACTCATCACTCCATCGAGCTTACAAAATGCAATAAAAACCTGTTTGAAACGGGAATTCATCCGAATTTCAATCCGATACTGAACGGACAATCCGATAAGCGTGCCGTTGATATCGTAGATGAGATCATGGATATTCACCCGGAAGCACAGGGGGTGAGATCTCATTCAATGCTTCAAAGCACAGAGCTTCTGCAGATGTTCACAGATAAAAAGCTGCTGTATGATGCCAATCATTTCCTTCCCTATCAATCCGGACTTAAGCCAATCAAACTTTGGACCGGCTTGGTACGCATTCCGTACAACTGGGAAGATGATGTCCACTGGGCTTATGGATATTCATTTGATGACAGCGGAATGAACCTGGAAGATGAAGATCTAGTAGTATTTGCTTTTTCACCTATACATATTTATCTTAATACGGAAAACAAGTATAGATATAATGAAGCCAAAAGACATTACCAGGATGCAAAGGCACTGTTGGAGTTCAGGAATACAGAAGTTGTAGGTACTCGCGATCTGCTGATCTCGCTGCTTTCATACTGCAAACATAATAATTTAACTACGCGCAAACTGGCTGATATCGCAAACGAATTTCTTCTGAAGAGTAATGGCGGTATATAAATTCACCGGAGATCTGTTTATATAAACTATGAGTAAAATAGCAAAACTTTCAGGGCTGGTTAAGTACAGAAGACATATTCTGGGTATGGTAAATCAGAAAAATTATGAAAAATCCCAGGAAGCCGTACTGGAAAAGTATGGTATGGATAAACTGCCATCAGTGAAGCCCGCTGATGTATTCGCACTCTATCCCCCATCATCTGATACATTCAAAATAACAACGGATTTCTCATACGGTATCTCCCCTGAAAACGATTATTATTTTCTTTGCAGATTCGCGAATGCACTTAAAGCAAAAAGATACTTTGAAATTGGTACCTGGCTTGGACTATCTGCAAGGAATGTTTCGGATAATCTGGACGACTCCTCCGAAATATATTCCTTGGATATTCCTTTCGACCATCCCGATATTGCGATATTCAAAATACCACAGCATATTTTTGGATATTACGCACGCGATAAAAAAAATGTCCATTTCCTGAAATCAGACAGCATGAAATTTGATCCAACAAAATACAGGAAAAGCTGTGAGCTTGTATTTATTGATGGCAATCATTCGCAGGAATACGTTGAAAACGATACGCGTATTGCGCTGGATCTTACGAAGGACAATAATTCTGTTATCGCATGGCATGACTATTATTTATTGGGAGAACTGAACAAAAATGTACTTTGCGGAATACTTAATGCACTCCCAAAGGAAAATCACAAACACATATACCACCTTCAGCAATCGAATATGGCAATATATTCGCCGCAGTTCTATTTCAAACCTGCTGAAGAAAAGAAGTGGGATATACCCGATAGAGCTTTCACCATAAATATGAAATATGAAATATAGCATGACCGAGTAATGCAAATTTTTATTCTAGGAAGAACGGAATATTTATATGAAACGGCAGTTAAGCTATCCGAAGACCATACAATTTGCGGAATAGTAACCGCAGAGGAGCAATTACTATCGCTTCAGAAAAGACTTCAGGAGCATGGCGTCAGATAATGAATGACAGCGAAAAATATAATTTTGAAGATTTCACAAGGGATAATTACAGCAGACTGTTAAATCTCGCGAAACAAAAGTACAGTTTCTGCAGTTTTGAAGACTTCGGAAAGATCGAAAACCCCGTTATCTGGCGCCATGATATAGATTTCTCTGTACATTCCGCTTACGCGTTGGCAAAGATAGAACATGATGAAGGTGTAAATTCAACTTTTTTTATTCACCTACACAATGAGTTCTATAATGTGTTTGAGAAAGAAATTTCAGCACTGCTTGAAAAGATATTCAAATTAGGACACAATGCGGGATTGCACTTTGATTGTCATTATTATGCAATTGCGTCAGAAGCTCAGCTTGAAGAACAACTGCAGTTTGAAAAAAGTATTCTGGAAAAGCTTTTTGGTATACCCGTAAACGTATTTTCATTTCATAATACAACGGAAGATATCCTCTCATACAATTCCGATAGATACGCCGGTATGATAAATACATATTCAAAATATTTCCGCGAAGAATTTGGATATTGCAGCGATTCCAATGGCTATTGGCGGTTTGAGAGATTGGAAGATGTACTGTTATCCGAAAAACACAAAAAGCTGCAGGTATTAACACATCCCGCCTGGTGGCAGGATGAAGTGCTTTCACCCCGTCAGAGGGTCTTGCGCTGCATAGATGGCAGAAGCCAAAAGACAAAAGACAACTACGATGCACTTTTAAGACTAATGGGCAGAGAAAACATTAAATGAAGTTTCTATCACTCAACCTCAAACATTGAAAATTGCCGCAATACATCAGCCGTCTTTTTTCCCCTGGCTGGGATTTTTTAATAAGATCGTTCGCTCAGATGTTTTCGTTATTTTGGATAATGTACAGTATCCTAAAAAGGGCGGGAATTGGTCGAATAGGGTAAAAATAATTTTAGGCGGCAAGGGCGAATGGGTCACAATGCCTATTAACCGGTCATACAGCGGAATGAAAGATGTAAATGAGATTGAAATAGATAATTCCCGAAGCTGGAACCAGAAGATGCTTAAAACAATTAGCGTAAATTACGGTAAGGCAAAATTCTTCGTTGAAATGTATCCTATTGCTGAAAAGCTCCTGCGCTCTCCCGGCGAAAATCTGGCTGAGTATAATTTGACCGTTATACATGAATTCTGTAAACTGCTGAAAATTGATACTTCTCATTTCAATCGAGGCTCTGCGATGAATGTTTCGGGGAATTCAACCGATCTCTTGGTTTCAATTGTGAATGAAGCCGGATGTAACGCTTATATGTGCGGAGGCGGGGCATCAAAGTACCAGGAAGATGAAAAGTTTAAACGGAATAATATTGAGCTCATTTATCAGAATTTTAAGCACCCTGTCTATGATCAATTCAATACCTCAGAATTTGTGCCGGGGCTATCAGTTCTTGACGCATTAATGAACTGCGGCTCAGAAAAGACATCCCAACTCATTAAGGGAGAGGTTTAACCTAAAAATAAAACACAATTATTGCTAATTTAGCTCATGGATAAATCTAAGATCAAGAATAAAAAAGTACTCATAACCGGTGGCCTTGGCTTCGTAGGAAGCAATTTAGCAATTAAGCTGGTTGAACTTGGCGCAGATGTATTAATAATTGATAACATGCTGCCGCGGCAGGGCGGGAATATGTTCAATATAGAGCCCGTTAAGGATAAAGTTAAGATAAATATTTCGGATATCAGGAACCCAACTTCCATGAACCATCTTGTAAAAGGGATGGATTATATATTTCATATTGCCGGACAGGTTAACCACGTTGATAGTGTAAAGGACCCGCTAAACGACCTTTCAATAAATGTGGAGGGCACACTTGTTTTGATGGAAGCTTTGAAAAATAACAATCCTTCAGCAAAAGTGATTTTTACCGGCACGCGCGGAGAGTACGGTTCCTCACTCACTCTGCCTGTTTCAGAAAGCCATGCTATTAATCCTATTGGTATATACGCCATAACAAATTTTGCGGCAGAACGCATTGTTTTAACTTACAATAATCTGCACAAGATAAAATCGCTTTGCTTACGGATCACAAATACATTCGGACCCCGCCATCAGATGGCACATGATGAATATGGAGTATTCAACTGGTTCATCCGTAAAGCGATGGATAGCGAAGTTATCCCGATCTTCGGAGACGGGAGGATATTGAGAGATTACCTGTATATAGATGATCTTGTAAACTCGCTTGTGCAAATAGCATTATCCGAAGAAGCCTATGGAGATGTTTATAATATTGGTTCGGGCAAGCCCTTAAGTTTTGTTGAGCTTGCTGAAATGATAATCAAAATTGCGGGTAAAGGGAAAGTAAATTATACTGAATTCACAAGCGAGCGCAAAGCGCTGGAACCCGGTGATTACTACGCGGATATTACCAAGATCACAAATATGATCCCATGGAAACCCGTTACCGGCCTTGAAGAAGGGATTAGAGCAACCATATCGTATTACGAAAAAAACCGCAAACATTATTGGTAATTGCTGCATTTATACTTAATTCCGTACCTAATTCCCGTACTTACTTTTTTAATGAAATTTTCTGTAAATTTGCTGAAGTAATATGTGCATTCAACTTTGAGAGTTAACCACTTGTTTATACAATATTTGCGCCCTTGCTGAACCCTGTTGAATTTTGCATCAAACTAAGCAGTTGTAAGTAATGAAGAGACTATTTGTAGGTTTCAGTAATGTTGCGGGGTATGCCACAAGGCTGCTGAAAGGATTTGAGGGTATTGGCGCCAATGCTGACGTATATATTGAAGGCGACCATGTATTTAACTATTCAACTGAACGACTGAAAAGATACAATCTTCCCAAAAGCAGGTGGATGCAGAGGATATATACCAGGTATTTCCTTATTAAATGCCTTTTTAAATATGACGCATTTTTATTTATATCAACACAAACATTTCTTAAAGATCATAAGGACCTCAAGATTCTCAGGTTTTTCGGTAAAAAGACCGGCCTTATCTTCACAGGCTGCGACGTTCAGCAGCCGGAGTTGACACATGAACCTTACATCCCCTATTCATCTTGTCATGTTTGCACCGATGAATATAAAAAATTTGTAGGCTGTGTACCCGAAACTAAAAAGCTCAGGACACGTAAACTTGAAGAACTGATTGATGTGATTTTTAATGATAGGGCTATGAGAAATGTTATTCACAGGGATGCACCCCATCTCAATCAGCCTATCAATATAGAAGAATTTCCGGAAACAATAGACCACCCTGATAATCCAAAGCCTGTCATACTTCACGCACCAAGTAATTTTGGTTATAAAGGCACACAATATCTGGTTGATGCTGTTGAGAAGCTCAAAGAAGAGTTTGATTTTGAGTTCCGCTTGGTAAACAACGTAAGCCTGCAAAAGCTATATGAAGAAATAATTAAAGCAGACCTCGTTGTTGATCAGCTTATCCAGGGATGGTTTGGAATGCTTCCGCTGGAAGCAATGATGTTTGAAAAACCCGTAGTCTGCTACATGCGCGAGGATGTTGCAGCGGCACAGCCACCGGATAACCCGATGATCAACGCAAATCCGGCAACCATATATGATGTACTTCGCGGCTTATTAAGAGATACTTCATCATGGAAGGAAACCGGGAAAGCCGGAAAGAAGTATGTGGTTAAGTATCATGATTCTAAAATTGTAGCAAAACAGTATTCAGATTTACTACTAAACTAATCAATTTTGCTCAAAAAACTTCTAAAAGAATCATTCATCTACGGCCTTAGCGGTTACATCAGCAAATTCATTGGTGTTTTCCTGCTGCCTCTATATACTGCTGTACTCAACCCCTCAGATTACGGAATACTCGACCTTTTAAATTCTGTGGCTGTTTTCAGCTCTTTCCTTATTATATCCGGAACTGATGCTTCAGTTGGATATTTTTATTTCCGCAAAGAATTCCAGAGTGAGAAAAACATACTTGTATCATCCGGACTCATCATAAGAATTGTATTCTCTCTTTCAATTGCTGCAGTTCTTATGATCATTTCCCCATTCCTATCAGACCTTATTTTTCACGGCGAAGGCAGGGAGCTGATAATGCTCTACTCCGTATATATTGCATTCAACGCAATATACTTTTTCGCTACCGAGCTTTTAAGATTCAGCATTAAGCCGTGGATGTACACTTTCTTTTCAACAGGCAATGTGCTGCTTAATATACTTTCAGCAATATTGTTCGTGCTGGTCCTCAAGCTTGGAGTTACCGGTGTAATTTACGCCAGTATTCTGTCGTATGGAGTTTTTGCAGTATTCGGAGTGATATATATCATAAAGAACTATAAGCTTCAGTTTTCTTTCAAATGGGCGAAAAATATCCTGGCTTACGGCGCGCCGCTTATTGGCACAGCAGTAGCATCATGGGTGCTGAATTATTCAGACAGGTATTTCCTCAATTACCTTAGCGGGTTGAATCAAATTGGTATTTATTCCGTTGGATTGAAAGTAGCTGCTATCATGGGGGCATTTTCAGGGGCATTCCAGATGGCTTGGGGTCCGTTTTGTTCTGATATCCAATATGAGCCCAACGCAAAAAAAATCTACGCAAAGGTGTTCCAGCTTTATTTTGTTCTTAATACCATCCTTGTATTTTTGGTATCTATATTCGCATCAGAGATCCTTCAGGTTTTGACACAGCCCGCATATTACTCGGCGGTATATGTAATTCCGCTGCTGTGTTTTTCGATGGTATTTACCGGAGGCTATTTTATTGCCGCAGCAGGTATTGGGCTTTCCAAAAAGCTGCAGCATACAATTTGGATCATGCTGATCGCTGCAGCAGTTAATATTCTTCTGAATACCTTGCTTACACCTACATGGCTTTCGATCGGTTCTGCAATAGCTATTCTGGCAGCTAACTTCACTATATTCATTTTCACGCTTATCACTTCACAGAAGTATTACAGGATTGAATATAAATACAGCTTCATAATTGCTCTAATGTCAGCATCTGGGGTTTTGATATGGCTAAGCAGCCATTACAGGATCGGTTTATGGATGAAAATTTTGCTGGGAGTTGTTTATTTAGGATTAAGCGGAACTTACCTGTACAGAAGTTACAGGAATTCTGATGAATTCAGGAAAGCAGTCGAAATGTTCAGTAAATTCAGGAAATCAAAGAAAAAGTTTAAAGAAGACGAACCATTGCCGGCTGAAAAACCCGAAGATCCTTTTTAAAAAACGAGTGATCAGATCTTCTGTACTCTTACCTGCATTATCCTGTTACCGGCTTTTTTAGTAATAACAAAACTGAATCCTTTATGATCAATTCTCTCATAAACTTCCGGAATGTGACCCGTAACTTTCTGAAGGAATCCGCTCAATGTTTGGTAATCGGTATCTTCCGGAATGTTTGATTTAAACCTTTGATTAAAATTCTCGATCGAAATTATCGGGTTAACCAGGTAAACGCCGCTTTTTTCACTCACTACATCCTGCGTTTCATCTACATCATATTCATCCTGTATCTCACCTACTATCTCTTCGATAATATCTTCAATGGTAACCAGACCTTCAACGCCGCCGTATTCATCAACAACAATTGCCATGTGAACTTTATTCCTCTGCATTTCTTTCAGAAGATTTCCGATCTGCTTGGTAGATGAAACAAAAAACGCAGCCCTAATTATATCCTGTATGGTGATCAGCTCCCTGTGTTCGGCAGCCGATATTAAGTCTTTCGTATAAATTACACCGATAATATTATCAATAGTATCCTTGTAAACAGGAAGCCTTGAAAAACCTTCTTCAGTTACAAGCTGGAATATTTTCTCTCTGGATTCGTCTATATCAAGCGCAGCCATGTGGTTTCGGGGAACCATAATTTCCTTAACCTGCTTATCATTAAATTCGAATATTTTTTCTATAAGCTGGTGTTCGGTCTGGTCTATTGCACCGGATTTCCTGCCTTCGCTGATAAGCAGCCTTAACTCTTCTTCAGAATTTATCCTCTCGGAATCAGGTACAGCCTGGATACCGATCACACGAAGTATAAAATTCGCCGCGTGGTTAAGCATCCATACTATAGGCTTAAATGCAATATAGAACAGGTTCAGAGGTATGGCAATTATCAATGAAACAGCCTTGGGACTTTTTATTGCCAGCATCTTCGGTGCCTGCTCACCAAGCGAAATATGCAGGAACGTCAGGAAAATGAATCCAACGATAATTGATAAAGTGTGAATAGTCTGTTCATTGGCAATTCCTATCCATACAAATACAGGACTTAACAGTTTTGCTGTAACCGGCTCACCAACCCAGCCAAGACCCAGAGATGTCATGGTTATTCCCACTTGAGAAGCAGAAAGATATGCATCAAGGTTCGAAAGAATTTTTACGGCAATTTTTGCACGTTTGTTATTTTCATTTGCCAGGGGTTCCAGCTGTGTGGAACGTACTTTAACTATGGCGAACTCGGCGGCAACAAAAAATGCGTTCGCCAGGATGATAAGCATTACAATGATAACTTCAAAGAGAATACTCTCTAGTTGCATTTAGTCCTTAATTTACAAAATTTACTATGAAACTGTGCTTTTTGCTCAATATCTATGATACAAAACTGTTATTTTCACTGTAAATATAACAAATATACTAAACAAAATATACTGAAACTTATTACTGTATCCGTATGCGGATACTTGCAGAAAGGAAAACAGAAATGACAGAACTTAACAATCAGCAAAACGGAAAAACCGTTGTAAATCTCGATAAATATTCCAAAACTGTGTTATCAGTAATTGCAGCCTGTTTGCTGCTTATAGTAGTTAACATATTTTTCGGGCCAAAAGATGTCAATGCTTATGATACTGTACAGGATGTGAACATCAAAAGCATCAATGGAAGCTCAATATCAGGTGGTTATATGCCGGTTGACCTGCAGAGAATTGACGGAAGCTCAAGCAAGAGCCTGAGAGTTGACCTTAGTTCGGTAAACGGAAGGAATATTTTCGGGGATAAGGTTCCGGTTGATATCCAGGGTATAAACGGCCAGTTTTTCATTGGCAGCGATTTGCCGGTTAAAGTAAAGTAAACATAAAACGAGACGACTAAGCAGCCCTGATCACTTTTACCTGCTTGATCATGTTCCTCTGCCGGGCGGTGATAATGAAGGTTATACCCAGAAAGTCTATCCGTTCGTAAAGAGCGGGTATGTGGCCTGTTACTTTACATAAAAAGCCGCCAATTGTATTGTAATATGGGTCTTCGGGTATTGCTGCACTGAATTTTTTGTTAAAATCTTTGATAAGTATTACCGGATTAACCAGGTACTCCTGGTTTTTTCCTTTTATTACTTCGGGAGTTTCAACATCATACTCATCCATTATTTCACCGGTGATCTCTTCAATAATATCTTCCATCGTAATCAAGCCTTCAACGCCGCCGTATTCATTTATTACAATTCCCATATGCACTTTATTCTTCTGGAAGTCCCGCATTAGTATGCCGATATTCTTTGTTTCGGAAACAAAATAAGCCGGGCGTATAATATCCTGCAGCATAATAAGCTGCCTGTGTTCTGAGGCTGATATTAGATCTTTCGTGTAAATCACGCCAATAATGTTATCAACCGTTTCTTTGTAGACCGGTATTCTCGAAAACCCTTCTTCGGTTACAATGCGGTAAATTTCATCGCGGGGCGTATCTATATCAAGCACAACCATTCGGTTACGGTGCACCATGATCTCTTTAGCGAGCTTGTCATTGAAATCAAATATCTTTTCTATAAGCTGGTGTTCCGTCTGGTCAATAACTCCCGATCTTCTTCCTTCGTGAATAACCTGCATTATCTCTTCCTGGCTGTGAATGCCCGAATCATCATCCTTCGGATTCAGCCCCATCATTCTGATAATCAGCGCTGCGGAATTGTTAAGCAGCCAGATAAAGGGCTTAAAAATGCTGTAGAACAGCATCAATCCAGGCGAGAGCCATAGTGAAGCTTTTAGGTATTTCCGGATCGCAAAAGCCTTAGGTGCAAGTTCACCTATTGTGATGGTGAAATATGTAATTATGAGAAGCCCCAGTATTACTGAAATTGTTTGACTCGTTGAGCTTTCAAGCCCAAGTGCAACAAAAACCGGCTGAAGCATATGGATAAAAACATCTTCTCCCACCCATCCAAGTAACAGATTCACAAACGTAATTCCAAGCTGTGTTGCTGAAATATATTTATCCAGATTATCAATCACCAGGCGGGTACGCTTAGCCTTCAGGTTTCCGCCTTCTATAAGTGCATCAAGCTCGGTTTTCCTTACCCTAATGATTGCATATTCCGTAACTACAAATATTGCGTTTACGAGAATAAGTATCAATATTAACAACAACTGTGTTATCAATTATTTCTTCCCTGTTTTTGCATTAGTACAAAATCCTGAATTTGATCGTATGGTCAATTTCCTTAAGCTCTTTTATAACTGCGGGGTCATATTTTTTGCTTATATCAGTTATAACATAACCAACCTGCTCATTGGTTTTTAGATACTGGCCGATAATGTTTATGTTATGCCCGGCAAAGGCAGAGTTTATCTTTGCTAAAATACCGGGTACATTATGATGGATATGGATCAGGCGGTGCGCATTTTCGAATGAAGGAAGCTGGATATTCGGGAAATTAACGCTGTAATACGAGCTGCCGCTATTAACGAAATCTATTATCTTTGTAGGTACAAAATTCGCGATATCCTTTTGAGCTTCATCTGTGCTGCCGCCAATATGCGGGGTTAATATCACATTCTTCAATTCCTGCAGCGGCGATACAAATGCTTCTTCATTGCTGACCGGCTCATACGGGAACACATCTACCGAGGCGCCTTTTAGCCTGCCCTGCCGGATATTTTCAGCAAGTGCTTCAATATCTGCAACCGATCCCCTGCTCAAATTCATGAAGATAGCCCCCTTCTTCATCAGGCGGAATTCCTTTTCACCGATCAATCCCTTGTTCTGAGCACTCCCATCAACATGCACCGTAACTACATCACACTTTTTAAGCAGCTCTTTCATTGAGTGGCACTTCCTGGCATTTCCCAACGCGAGCTTTTCGAGTACATCATAATAATAAACTTCCATACCCATATCTTCAGCCAGTACTGATAGCTGCGAACCTATTTTGCCATAACCTATTATGCCAAGTTTCTTTCCTCTTATCTCAAAACTATCTTTGCTTGATTTATCCCAAATACCTTTATGCAGGCTGTTATTCTTATCAATGATCCCGCGCATGAGCAGTATCATCTCACCGATCACAAGCTCAACTACACTGCGTGTATTGCTGAATGGCGCATTGAATGCGATTATTCCCCTGCGGGAACAGGCATCAAGTTCAATCTGGTTCGTGCCTACACAAAACGCACCTACTGCAATGAGTTTTTTAGCCTTCGAAAGGATCTTTTCGTTCAGCACAGTCTTTGAGCGGATACCAAGTATCGAAACATCCCTGATCTTTTCGGCAAGCTGGTTCTCTTCCATACTGCCTGGGTATGATTCAACCATATAGCCCTCGGCTTTAAATATAGCCGCAGCATCTTTATGGATATTTTCAAGCAGCAGTACTTTGATCCTGTTCTTTGGATATGAAATACTCATTGGCAGCCTGGATACATATAAAAATTCATCAAAACTTGGGGTAACATGGTCCGCTTTTTTCATTACAGATTCACGTTCAATGTTTTCGGTGAAAGCATAAAACTTATCTATCAAACCCGATTGCTTAAGCTCATAATCTGTATGTCCGTCACCTATCACAACAAGCTTGCCTTTCAGCTTCAGTGCTTTAAGCTGTTTAACCTTGCCATTTGTTTTGCATAGATTCGAGGTAGTATCATACCCCGTTATTTTTCCGTTTTTATCGAAGAGAAAAGTGTTTGCATAAACATTTTCAGGCTTGATCCCGAATTTTTCCGCAATCGGAACAATATACTCTTTGAATCCCCCTGAAATTATCCTGACTTCGCCGGAATTCTGCCTGAAAAAATCTGCGTTTTTGGTTATTGAACGGGTAACTTCTTTCCTGAGCTTTTTGATCAATACTTCAATCTCGGCTTTGCCGCAACTGATAAGTGCCAGCCTCTGCTTCAGCGAATCTGCGAATGTGATTTTACCATCCATTGCAAGGCCGGTGAGTGATTTGATCTTTTCCAGCTTAGCCTTGCGTGCGGGATCTTTTTTTAATGCAATTTCTGCAAGCAGGTCAAGCGCTTCAACTTTTACAAAAGTGCTGTCAAAATCTATTATATAGTAAGTGCCGGTTTTCATAAATAAAAAATGACCAATTTCAAAAATTGGCCATTTAATTTTAATATCTCAAATTTATTTTATATGTGAATAATATCATTGTAAACTACAAATGCCATAAATGCCATGAGTATAATGAAGCCAACGTTCTGAACTACGATCTGTATTTTGTGGCTAACCGGTTTTCTGAAAATTCCCTCGTATAACAGGAACATAAAATGACCGCCATCAAGCGCAGGGAATGGAAGTATGTTGATGATAGCCAGTGTTATCGAAAGCATAGCCATAAACCCGAGGAATGACAGCAAACCGCCTTCTGCTGATTGGCCGGCATACTGTGCTATTTTAACAGGGCCGCCCACAGCTTTCGAAAATGGTATATCACCCTTAATGATCTTCCACATTGACTTTACGAAGAGAACTACACCGTAGTGCCACAGATCGCTTGCGCCCTGGGGAATGGCTGAAATTACATTATAATTGATGGTTTTTACCGTACCCGTATATTTTCCGATACCGATACCAATTGTACTATCTGCATCAGGTTTTACGGTTCCGCTCATTTCTGAGCCGGCGCGGTTCCATTTAACAGAAATATCTTTGCCCGCATTATTTTTGATAACATCGACAAACTGCTGTGAGTGGGAGATCTTTTCACCATTAGCTTCGGTAATTAGATCGCCAACCTGAAGCCCCATATTTTTCGCCGGACGGCTTTCAGCGATCTGCTGAATTTGCGGGCTCATTTTTTCGGGGAAAATACCGAAAGTTCTTTCGCCCAGCTCCGTTAGTTCGCTTTTGGGAATAAATATATCTTTTACTGTACCGTTATGTTCGATCTTCATTGATACATCTTCGCCCATGCTTTCGATAAAGATATTTCCCCTTACGTCATCCCAATACTGAACGGGATTGCCGTTGATAGAAACAATCTTATCTCCCGGCTGGATACCGAATTTTGATGCAATTGAACCCTGTGAAACGAAACCAATTACATTGGTTTCCATCTTGGTTTTTCCTTCAACAAGGTTAATGGTATAAAATATCGCAAATGCCAGCAGGGTATTCATTATAACACCCGCTGTTATCACAAACATTCTCTGCCAAACAGGTTTGGAACGGAATTCCCATGGCTGTGGAGCCTGGTTAACAAATTCTTTATCCATACTCTCATCTATCATACCCGCCACTTTTACGTAGCCGCCAAGCGGGAATATTCCGAGTCCGTATTCGGTATCACCTTTTACAAACTTGAATATCCGCAGGTTGAAGAAATCGAAGAAGAGATAGAATTTATCAACTCTCATTTTGCACAGCTTTGCTGCCGCAAAGTGTCCGAACTCGTGTACAAACACAAGTATGACAATCGTTATTAAAAAGTAAAGTATTGTTGTTACTACACCCATATTGTTTTCGTTTTCTCCTTTATCACTCTATGCCTGCTTATGCAGTAAGAATGAATAAGATCTATTTACTGTTTATAAAATTATATCAGGCGGCTTTTGCCGATTCTTTCCTTACGAAATCTTTTGACCAGGAATCGATCTCAACTATATTTTCCAGTGTCGGCTTCGTATTGTTCTCGTGTTTATCCAGTGCCCCTTTGATGAGCGCAGGAATATCTGTAAATCTTATCTTCCGGTTCAGGAAAAGCTCTACTGCGGCTTCATTTGCCCCGTTTAATACTATTGGATACGATCCGCCGGATTTTATTACATCATATGTTATCTTCAAACACTCAAATTTATCGAAATCAGGCTGTTCAAAGGTCAGATTTTTCAGGTGTTTAAACTCTAATTTAGGAAAATCAGAACTAACACGGCCCGGGTAAGTTAAGGCATATTGTATCGGCACTTTCATATCCGGTACACCAAGCTGCGCTTTTACCGAGCTGTCAGAGAACTCAACCATTGAGTGAATAACAGATTGCGGATGTATCAAAACTTCGATGGATTCTGCTTCTATATTGAACAACCATTTAGCCTCAATAATTTCAAATCCTTTGTTCATTAAAGTGGCAGAATCTATGGTTATTTTATTCCCCATCTTCCAGTTGGGATGGTTCAATGCCTGCTCAACTGTCACATTATCAAGCTCATTTTTGGAAAACTCCCTGAATGGTCCGCCGGAAGCTGTTAAGATGAGCTTAGTTACCTCTTTAAGCGGTTCACCTTGTAAACATTGAAGTATTGCGCTGTGTTCACTATCTATCGGCAGCAAAGTTGAACTGCTTTTATCAAGCATTGAGTAGATCAGCTCTCCTGCCACAACAAGCGATTCCTTGTTCGCAAGCGCGATCTGCTTGCCGTTTTTAATAGCTTCCACAGTTGGTATTAGTCCGCTGAAACCGACAAGAGCATTTACAACCAGCTCAAAATCATCCCGAACGGCAATCTCATTAATGCCGGCCTGGCCGTGCAGAATCTCGCATTTGTGTTTCAAAGAACGTGAACTAAGCTCCTTGTATCCCGAATCACTGAAAACAACAGCCGCTTTTGGGCGGAATTCTTCG
Organism: Ignavibacteria bacterium; assembly: GCA_014879675.1. GTDB lineage: Bacteria > Bacteroidota > Ignavibacteria > Tepidaquicellales > OLB5 > OLB5. The sequence goes on along the minus strand of JACSRQ010000101.1, from coordinate 34,459 downwards.
ATCTGTTCAAAAAGCAAATCAACATTAGAGTTTGCGGAAATATATTTAACTGAAACAGGGTAACCGTTACGGTTTAAATTCCTAACAACTTCCAGTGTATTTTTACCAATTGATCCGGTTGAGCCCAGAACAGCAATATTCTTCATTTTAACCTGTTATTGTTGTAATTTAGGGTTAATTTTTCAAAGTTAATATGCTATAAACTTTGATTTTATTCTTTGATAATTGAAAAGCCAACACGAATTACACCAATTTGCACTAATTTTGAATCTTTTGAGGCATTTCAATACGAAGCAAAAACCTGAAACAATTCTATACAGGAAAGCAGGATAACAGATCTTTCCTGAAGTTCACAGTTATAAAATCACGGAACAAGCAAAATTTGAAGAATTAATCATTTCTCAAAATTGTATTGCAAAATATGAATTTATTAAATATGTTATCTCTAACATATTGAAATTGTTATGAAGTACCTAAAAGAAATCCTTGCTTCAATTCTTCTTTTAACGGCTGCATATGTAAGCTCGCAGGATGGCTGGTTTTGGCTGAATCCATTGCCGCAAGGCAACTGGTACACTGATGTTGAATTCACTACAAATAATACAGTGTATATTTCTGCGGCGGGAAATACCCTAATGAAATCAACTGATAGCGGAAATTCATTTTCTGTGATGACGAATAAAGAAAGTAATAGTGCATTGGTTTTCATTAATGATGTTACCGGTTTCTCGGCTGCAACTAATGGAATACTTAAAACCACTAACGGCGGAAATAACTGGAGATACATTCCCGCACCCGTTGATAATGTTCTTGGCTACAGCACTTCACCCCAAATTATTTTGTATGGATTGAAGAATGAAAAAGTATATCTCAGCAATGATCTTGGCGAAAACTGGACGCTGAGTTTAACTGCCTACCCGGGTAATATTCTCTACTCGGTTCACTTTCCTACGAATAACATCGGATTTGCGGCAGGTTACAAACCAACCTTGTTCAATTACGGCAGACTGCATAAAACCACAAACGGCGGAGCGTCTTGGGACACAATCACTACAAATTTTAGATTCAGGATAAAAGGAGTACACTTTCTGAATGCACAAACCGGATTCATTTTCACGGAACAGAACCGCCAGTTGCTAATGAGAACCACAAACAGCGGCGTTAGCTGGGATTCTGTATCAAATTTAAACGGACAGTATTTACGCTTTGAGTTTCTTAATAATACCACTGGTTACCTTCAGGGGCAATATGATATTATGTACACAACCAACCAAGGACTGAACTGGACTAATCAGTATACGGGAAAAAGGACATTCTTAAAAAATTTGAATGAAGGTTTCGGATATTCGGAAAACTTTCTATACAAAACAACTAATACCGGGATCAACTGGAACAGTTTCACTCAGGGTTTCAAGGACCACTTGTATGCTTTAACATTTGTAAACATTGCAACGGGATTCACTGGAGGAGACAACAAGATATATAAGACAACAAATGAAGGCAGTACCTGGATATCTTACGAACTCAACATTGGTTCCGGTTCTGCATTTGTTAACAATATGACATTTGTAAACTCAAATACAGGCTTTGCAGGATTAGATGAAGGGAGAATTGCAAAAACCACAAATTGCGGGTTGAATTGGAGTGTTATTGAAACCGGGCAATACGGTCATTTGCACGGAATGCACTTTCCTTCAGTTGACACGGGTTATGCAGTTACAAAATGGGCAACTTTTTTAAAAACTACAAATTCAGGCATTAACTGGAATAATCTTACAACTGTAACCGGTGAGTCATACGGAGACATTCAATTTCTAAACAATGAAACAGGATTTGCCGGAGGATATGACTACAATTCAGAAAAAGCAGTTATTCGTAAAACTACTAATGGAGGAGTCTCATGGACTGCAACGCTGCTGGATTCAGTATTATGGATATATGATGTTTGTATTTCTCCTCAAAACTATTGGTATGCGGTTGGCTATGGAAACTACGATGGGATAAGCACACCAGGGATGATTTATAGATCAACAGATCAGGGCGCTAATTGGAGTTATCAAAGACTAGCACAATTAATAAAATCAATTTATTTTCCATCTGGATTGACCGGGTACGCATCCGGATACAATTGCATTTCGTATAAGACAACAAACGGGGGTAACAACTGGTTTGCTACTTACAATATATATGCATTTAGCTCAGACTGTATTTTTTTTACTGATGAACAAACCGGATACGGAGTTAGTGAATATGGCACTATCATAAAAACAACAACTGGCGGCGGAGTTCCTATTAGCGTTGAACCGCAGAGTTATATAGTTCCGCATACGTATAACTTATATCAAAATTACCCCAACCCCTTTAATCCTCTTACGAAAATAAAGTTTGATATTCCAAAGGCTATGAATGCTTCACTCAGGATTTATGACATCCTTGGAAGAGAGATAGCTGTAATTGTAAATGATTTCCTTATACCCGGCACCTATGCATTTGATTATGATGGAAGCAATTTTTCAAGCGGGGTGTATTTTTATGTGCTGAGTGGTGAAGGTTTTACTGAATCAAAAAAAATGATCCTTCTGAAATGAGTTTTAGCTTTACGGGTATAGCCTTTGATTTTGTCAAGGGCTATACCCTTCTGCTGCGAATAAATTATCCCTACTAGCAATATCTTACCCAATTTCTTGAAATTTTAAACTTGTTTTCGCCGTTAAAGGTTAACAATACGCAAAATATAATCATTGTAAGTTATATCTAATTTAAATAGATTTAGCGCTTAGTTCAGGAAAATATTGAAGAAAAGAATAGCTTTTTGGGCATTATTGATATCCGCAGGGTTTGGAATAAACTCAGTGAATTTCATGGGGTGCGATTCAGGCAGCACCATTACAACCGGTGAACCCGTCAGCTTTAACCGGGATATTGTACCTATCTTCGCGCAAAATTGTAATTTCCCGGGCTGCCACAATTCAACAGATAAACAGGCAGGTATTGACCTCACAAGCTGGGAAGCGCTTATGCTCAATGGCTCAGATTTCGGGGCTGAAGTAATTCCATTTAATGCCAGGTGGAGCCATATGGTTCAGCACATTAACAGGCGGGATACCAATATTTCTCCTTTCCTCGATCCGCTTATGCCGCAGGCGTTAATGCCTTATTCGCAGGGAATGCCGCTGCCAACCGACCAGCTTCTGAAAATTGTTGACTGGATCAACCAGGGCGCAAAAAACGATAATGGTAATGTTGCATTTTCAAACATCCGCAACAAAGCTTTCATAACCAACCAGGCATCTGATCTGATTGCAGTGGTAAACCTAGATAACAATCGGCTAGTCAGGCTTATCAACGCCGGCGGCAGGGATAACAGTACGCAGCCTCTGGATGCACCGCATGTAATTACAGTTGATGAACAGGGAAGGTATTTTTATGTAAGCTTAATTGCCGAAGGATATATTGAAAAATTTGATGCTGTAACTTACGAAAAAGTCGGCCGGATGTTCGCTGGACTCTCGCCTGCTCACATAGTGCTCTCGGCAGATGGTACCAAAGGCTGGTACTCAAATTTTGATGCAACACAAACAGAGAAAAAGATCAGGCAGTTCGATACACAATCCATGACCATTACCCAGGAGATCGAAGAATTCCGCATGAAGGCACCGCATGGTATGAGGATCACACATGACGGTTCACTTCTGCTTATGGCTACAGAAGTCAGTGAATTTTTATACCTGATCAATACTGCTGATAACCAGATCCTGGATGTTTACCCAGTTGACCCGATCGTTCCGCCAAACGGCAACGGAACCAACCAGTTTATTCCTTACCAGGTATCAATAACACCAGACGATAAATATGCTTTCATTAGCTGCCTTAAGTCAAATGATGTAAGAGTTTTTGATATTGTTAACCGCAGCTTTGTAGCATCAATACCTGTTGGCTTAAAACCGCTGGCACTTGAAATCACTCCTGACGGCAGGTACTGTTATGTGCCAAACCAAAGTTCAAACTCAGTGACTGTTATAGATATATCAACACGAAGTGTTTTCAAAACAATTGTGAATGTGGGAGCGCAGCCTCACAAAATTGATTTTACTGCTGACGGGCATTACGCTTACGTCACTTGCGAATCTACAAACGGATCATTTGTTCACCACCCTGTTAACTCCGGCACAACACCGGGCACCACGGCAGTAATTGATGTATGGGGCGGTCATATTAAAGTACGTGATATTGAAATGGCATCTTTCCCTGCCGGAATTTGCATCACACCGGGATTAGGAAACTAAATGAAAAAATTCAAAAGACTTTTTATATCGTCATCTTTTATCTGTATTCTCACAACAACAGGTTTGTTTTTCTCGTGCGGGGATTCAGGGGTTACACAGCTTCAAAACAGTGGTTCAATAAGCTTAAGCGGATTAAAACCAATAGATAAAAATACAACCGGGACCTACGAACTGTGGGGGAGTATTGAAAGCGGCGCAGATCATGACGAAAATGCTTTCAGGAGCATGGGCAGATTCGCCGTTACACAAACAGGAGAGATTACCGATACAAGCGGCGGCAGCTTTTCGCCTAATCTGGGAAGAATTAGCAATATAAATAATGTTTCAGATGTGATCGTAACGATCCAGCCGCCAGGCTATTTTGATACTATTCCAAGTAATATAAAGATCATTGGCGGACCGAAACAAATACAGGGTGGTGAGCTTGTATTTACTCTATCAATGAGCTACTCAGATATACTGCCGCCTTCTTCATTGTTTTCATCGTCTACTGCAGCTGCCCTTCTGGCCTCTCCATCAACAGGTATGGCTTCTTTGGATTATAAAAAAGGATTGTGGTTTGCAGCAGATACAAATGCAAACACACCAGGATTAACCGTACCGGTTCTTGCTGATACAACTGAATGGACATACCAGGCATGGGTTGTAAACGACTCTAACCCGGTTTATATTTATAACATGGGCAGGTTCGATAGATCAAACGCACAGGATAATAATCAGCAGTGCCAGCAGAATCCGCCTCAAATGACCTGGCTGCTTCCCGGTCATGACTGGATACTTGCTAACTGTCCCGGCGGCACATTGCCGGATATAAATGATCTGGCGACGGGCTATTCGGTTTTCATTACACTTGAACCGAGATATGAACAAGGCTCCGAGCTTACTGTACCATTTTATATAAAGCTGTTCACTGCGCCGGTATCTTCGGGCGTATTCGGAACAGTATTCAGCTTGCTTAATGTATCTTCTTCCAACCTGCCTTCAGGTGAACTAAGGCTGAAAGCCAATTAAAGAACCTTTCGTTTGGTTTATTCAAGTATATATGAAACAAAAATGAAAATAAAAAAACCGGGTTGATAGCCCGGTTTTTTTAAAAAGGCAAAATACCTTTACTTAACCAATATCATCTTCTTTGTCGAGTTAAACTTCTCTGTTTTCAGAGTATAAAAATACACGCCGCTCGGATAATTTGCGCCGTCAAATTCGTATGTATATTCGCCTTTTGGCAGATTTTTGTTCACAAGCACAGCCACTTCCCTGCCTGTTATATCAAATACTTTCAGCCTTACATAATCAGCTTTTGGTATGCTGAACTTTATCTGCGTTGAAGGATTGAACGGGTTGGGATAGTTCTGCCCAAGAGAAAATCTATCCGCTATCTCGCTTGTATTTGATATACCGATAGGAATATCCGCAAGACTTATCTCAAACATTGATCTGCCGTGAGTACCCGCGCAGAGTATCTGTGACCCCGGGTGGTAGTTTATATCAAACACGGGGGCATTAGGCAAACCGGTACCTAATATTGCCCAGCTTGTGCCGAGATTTGTGGTATAGTAAACACCTGCGTCACCGCCTACAAACAAAACAGACTCTCTCATATGATCGACTATAACCGAATTAACCGGAACGTTGAGCAAGTTGCCTGAAATATTGCTCCAGTTCGCGCCGTAATTTGTAGTCCTGAAAATGTGTGTGTTTCTTTGATCGATATTAAATCCGCTTAGAGTTACATAAGCTATAGCCGGGTTTCTTCGGTCGCACATTACATCCGTAACATATCTTTGCGGCAGAGAGCCTGTAACATCAGTCCAGTTCGTTCCACCGTTTGTTGTAACGCTCACTTTGGCATCATCGGTACCAACATACAGCACCCGCTGATTGCCTGCAATAACTCCGTTTGAGATACATGTAATCGTACCTAGTCTGCCATTTGGCCCGCGGGTCAGGTCACCACTGATTGCTGTCCAGGAGTTACCGCGGTTAGTTGATTTATACAACATATGGCTTCCTACATAAACAGTTGCAGGATCCTGTATATCTAATATGTAAGGAGTTGACCAGTTAAACCTGCCGGAGAGTCCGTTAGTAATATCCGTAAACGAAGTGCCATTATTTGTACTTCTGCCAAGTCCGCCGTTTTGTGAAGTGCAGTATATTATGTTTGAATTGGAATAATCAATTATCGCAGTGAACCCATCGCCGCCGTAAATAACTTCCCAGTTATTTACTGCACCTGTGTAAGTTATCTTTGAGCCATTATCCTGGGAGCCGCCTATTTTTCTTACCGGGTTCAGGTTGTCTATGTTTGTTGCATAGAACTGTGTAATAGGCAGGTCATAGCTTTTTGTCCATGGCGCATTTCCTGTTGTTGTTTTAAAAATTCCGCCGTCATTACCGCAGATCAGGTTATTTGTATTCGCGGGGTTTATCCACAATACATGCTGGTCAGGATGCTGCTGGTCAAAAGTGCCTGAGTATGAATTTGTTAAGTTTACCCATGAGGTACCGTTGGTGGTACGGAAGATATCGACGCTGCCAACGTAAACTTTATCAGGATTAGTGGGGTCAACTTCCAGCAGCCCGAAATACCAGTCAAACCCAGAAGATTGCAGGCCTGATGTTCCCATTGCTGTCCAGTTGGTTCCGCGGTTCGTTGATTTATAAACACCGCTGATATTATTACCTGTAGTTGTTTTAAAGATTGAATATACGTAATTGGGATTTGATGGTGCAACGGCAATACTTATCCTGCCGGTGGTTGATACTGATGCGGGTATTCCGTTTGAAGGGCCGAGCTGAATCCAGTTTACACCGGCGTTGGTCGATCTCCACAATCCGCTTGTGATACCACCGGTCTTTGAAACTGATGGAGGAGTGCGGACGCGTTCCCACATCGCCGCATAGACTATACTAAGATCATCCGGTGCAACCCTAACATCGACTCCGGATGTAGAATCTGATACATATAGCACTTTTGACCAGTTAGTGCCGCCATTGGTTGATTTGTAAATTCCTTTATTCGGCCCGAATGAACGGAAACCCATAACACTTGCGTAGAGAATGTTTGGATTGAGCGGATGAATATCCATAGCGGGAATGTGCAGCGCTTCTGTTAAGCCAACAACATTCCATGTATCACCCATATCGGATGATTTCAGCATACCGAATCCGGGGTAAACATCAATGGCGCTGTTTCCTTCACCTGTGCCGCAATAAATGATACTTGGATTTGAGGGGCTCATCATCAGGCAGCCTACTGAAAGGCTTGGCCAGTTATCTGTTTTGGCAACCCAGTTCACACCGCCGTTGGTTGATTTAAAAATCCCGCCGGCAGCAGCTCCAATAATAATAATATTCGGATTTGATGGGTTTACAGCCAGGGCTGTTATCCTGCCGCCAATGTTATATGGTCCGTTGGGTACCCATCCAACAATTGATGACGGGTTATCCATTTGTTCCATAACTTTTTTCTCTTCCATTGCGCTGAAGTAACTTTCATATGGAATATCGCCAAGCGGGAATGACCGCTGGTAGAAGAAATAGTCGCCAGGTGCATTTTTCTTGAATTTTTTTGATGCCTGCTCTATATTTCCGGTGTTTGAATCTCCGAACATATACAAAAACATGCCGGCAGCAACCAATATAGAGGGAATAATAAAAAGGAGTTTTCTCATTTGTGATCAGGATGATGGTTAATTTCTGAATAGGGTTAAATTAATAAAATAATTCGATGCAAAAAATCCCATTTTATACTGAATAGTTACGGAATTCCGTCAAAAAAAATGCCCGTGAAATGTTTCACAGGCATTTGGAAAAAACTGCATAAGCAGATACTTTGATGTTATTTCTTTCTTCTAACTCTTATTGACATAACAGCTAAACCTGCAAGCATAATAAGCGGAAGCTCCATGCCGAATAAGCCGCATTTTTTGCCTTCGTTCTTTACTGTTGCTGTCATATCGATATCATTCTTAAGGTCAGCAAGTGTTTTGTTCCATTTAACTTTCTGCTGATCTTTGGTACCGTTTGTTCTTAAAACTTCAGCAGGAAAATCGAATTCATAATCAAGTTTTGTATCAGATGCGCCCATGTTGCCGGCGTTTGATGTATCTTTAAGAAGTGTGTATGTGAAATCCATACCATCTTTGCCTTCTTTCCAGCTTGCTTTAACTTTTTCGAAAGCTTTAGCTGAACTGATATCATTAATGTTCTTGAACTTAAGATCAAGTGTTACGTGTTTTGTTGAATCTTCAAGTTTTTCTTCAACCTTTACATCGCCAACTTCGGTATTTGAAGAGGTATAATTTGCTTTTGCTTTATCTTTATCAAAGCTGAAGTTTCCAAGCTCAGTGCTTGATTTTACATTGGACATTTTAGTCCAGTAATGAACCTTCATTGATCCTGAGCCATCCTGTTTTAATGTTGTCTTCTGGTCAACATTAACGCAGCCGGCGAGGTAAACTGCAAAAAGCACCATAACAGATGCGAAGAGCATTACCTTTTTCGAAAATACGAATTCTAATTTGAACCTGTTGTTTTTTAACATTTTTTCTCCTTAGGAAAAGTTAAAGTAAAATTTAACTAACTTATACAAAGTTAACTAGTTAAACTGAATCTTCAAAAGCAAAAATATTTCTGAGCTTACCACAAATGAACTCCTTAGTAATTCAGCGGTGCAAGCTCTTTTTTAACAAGCGTTTCCGCGGCAGTCCAGTCAATTTCATCAATGCTGCTTTTGCAATCGCTTAATGCATGCAGAATTGAAGCCTGGATCTTTCCGCGATTCAAAGCCGTGCTATACGGAATCCGCATGAACGTAACCATTGTATATTTGGGCACAAATGTATCCGGAAAACGTTTGTAAAGCTCTGATTCTATCTTCTTTTCCAGCAGGAAGCGCGGATCAGCGACAAGATCACGCATTTCAACAAAATTTTCCTGCGCAAGATCGGCTATTGCATCCGTATTCGCCTTACGCATCTGCTGGTAATTATTAAAAATATCATTCCATTTACCGGGCGAGTTGGTAATACATTCATTAAGGTAGATACAGTCTTCGAATGCTGCATTCATCCCCTGCCCGAAAAATGGCACAATAGCGTGGCAAGAATCACCCAACATGGCCAGTTTGCCATCAACACACCATGGATAGCTTTTTACGGTAATAAGTGTACCCGTAGGATTCCCGAAAAAATCCTCAAGCAAAGATGGCATAATTTCCAGGGCATCGGGAAAATTTTCTTTGAAGAAATCCGAAACTTTTTCCCTGGTATCAAGATATTCAAAGCTTGCATTGCCTCCAAGCGATCTATCATAAGCAATGAATAATGTACAGGTAAAGCTGCCATCCATATTTGGAAGTGCTATGAGCATGAAAGAACCCCGCGGCCAGATATGCAGCGCATTAGTTTCCATTTTGAAAGAGCCATCATCATTTGGGGGAATGTGAAGCTCTTTATACCCGTAGTTTTCGTATTCCTGAGAAAAATCGAACCGGGGAATTTTGAGCATTTCCATTCTAATAGGTGATGTTGCACCATCAGTTGCTACAGTAACTTTTGATTTGACCGCAATATTGGCTTGAGTTAACTCATCGTGGAAATACAGCTCATTTTTATCCAGGTTCATGCCCATGCAGCGTTTATTGAAGTGAAATTTTACCGAACGGAATTCATCGGCTAGATCCATCAGTTTTTTGTTAAGGTCTCCCCTGCTTACTGAATTTATATACTCGCTGTTATCTTTTCCGTACTGCTGAAATTGTGTAACCCCATCAATTGAATGGATCATCCTGCCATACATAGGAATAGAGATTTTTTTGATCTCATCATACAGACCAACTTCTTTCAGTGCATGAATTCCCCTAACGGAAAGCGCAAGATTTATTGATTTCCCTGCGCTGATGGCGGCTTTGCGCATATCAGGCCTGCGTTCATAAACATCTACTGCAAAACCTTTTTTGGCCATGTAAACCGAGAGCAGTGAACCTGCTAAGCCAGCTCCAACAATTGTAATTTTTTCCATTTATCGTATTTCTTTATTTCATGCGATTATATCTATTATATCCTAAGATGCCCGGGGACTAAAAACCCGGCGGGTAAACACTATAACATATTAACAAACTGCCAAACATCGGTGAAAGTATTGTATAGCGGAACAGGTGCTGCTCTGATAACATCCGGTTCACGCCAATCGCATATTACACCTGCTTCGTTTAAACGGGTATGAAGTTGTTTACCATCTTTTTCAGCTCTGAGTGATAGCTGACAACCGCGTTCAAGTTTATTCTTCGGCGAAATGATAGTAATGTTACTCCTGCTTTCGAGAAGAAATTCAAGGTAACCTGTCAACAGCTCACTTTTTGCACGCAGGTTTTCCATTTTTGCTTCCGCAAAAATATCCAGCGATGCCCTTAAAGCAGCCAGCTGAAGAATAGGCGGATTACTGAGCTGCCAGCTTTCCACCGTAGGTATCGGCTGAAAATCATGATGCATCAAGAAACGTGTTGCTTTATCCTGCCCCCACCAACCCCAAAATTTCGGAATGGTCATATCGAGCAGGTGTCTTCGGTTTACATAAGCTCCGGCAATAGCTCCAGGTCCCGCATTCAGGTATTTATAGGAGCACCATACAGCGAAATCAACATCCCATTTATGCAGCTCAAGCTGCAGATTGCCTGCAGCATGCGCAAGATCAAATCCTGCAACTATACCTTTAGCATGAGCCGCTTCTGTGATCTTTCCCATTTCAAATGCCTGGCCGGTATAATAGTTTACACCTGCAAACATTATCAGCGCAATTGAGTCACCCTCTGCTTCGATCCTTGCGAGAATATCTTCTGTGCGGATCACATCTTCACCTTCTCTCGGCTTCATTTCAATTAATCCCCCGGCAGGATCAAAACCATGGTAACGCAGGTGCGACTGAACCGCGTAATGATCAGATGGAAAAGCATTTGCTTCGAGAATAATTTTGAATCGCTGTTTTTGCGGCCTGTAAAATGATACCAGCATTAAATGAAGATTAACTGTTAATGAATTCATATTCACAACCTCTTCATTTTGCGCTCCAACAAGTGCGGCGGTACTTTCTGTTAGAAATTCATGGTAGGGCAGCCAGGGATGTTTGGCATGCATATGACCTTCTACTCCCATTTTTTCCCAGTCAACAAGCTCCTGCTCAACATAGCTGCGCACGGTTTTTGGCTGGAGTCCCAGGGAGTTACCCGCAAAGTAAATAACATCTTTGCCATCCTTGTTTTTAGGAATGTAAAATCTATCCCTGAACCCGCGAAGCGGGTCAGATGAATCCATTTTTTCAGCAAATTCCCTGCTGCTATCATATTGCATAATCATTTCGAATTGAGCTGGTCAAGCATTTGTTTTGCATTATTGTTATCCGGATTAAGCTTAAGCGATTCTTCGTAATTCTTGATCGCATTTTTCTTATCGCCTGCTATCATATAACCTTCACCCAGGCTATCATAAGCATTAGAAGATTTCGGAAATTGTTCAACATTGAGCTTGAAGATCTCAATTGCCTGTTTGTTTAATCCAACCTGCAGGAGCTGGTAGCCAAGCACATTTAGCTCACTCTCCTTGAAATTATATACTTTGCCATAGTCTTCTTTTAGTTCCCAATAAGTATCAATAGCTGCCTCTACATCTTTTGCCATTGTAACAGCAAGCAATGTATCAACTATCGATTTCAGTGGTTTGTGCACACCAAGCAGCTCAACATCAAATACGAGGGTTGAATTCGGCGGAATTATTTCTCCCGCGCCGCGCTCGCCATAAGCAAGCTCAGGTGGAAGGATCAGTCTGAACTCATCGCCGATCTTCATCAGGGCAACACCTTCATCCCACCCCTTTATAACCTGTTTTCCGCCAAGCAGGAACTCAAAAGGCTCACCCCTGTCACGCGATGAATCAAACTTTGTTCCGTTAAGCAGCCATCCGGTATAATGCACTTCAGCCATCTTTCCCGCTTCCGACATTTTTCCGCTGCCTTTTTTTAGAACAATATATTTTAATCCCGAAGAGGTTGTAACTGTATCCTGCGAATATGTAAATACCGCTAAAATCAGCAGAATGAATATTTTCTTTATCATATAATTTTTGGATTATTATTTTGCAATTTAAGCAATATTTTGGAAATAATATTAATATTAAAGACTTGAATTAATACATATCCCCGGAGGAAAACAATGGGAAAACTCTCTCTTTTCGTTTTATTCATACTTTCATTTAACACTGCATACTCACAATGGCAGTATATCAATCCATATCCAAATGGCGAAGATATATTCAGTATCGCGGTTCCTTCACCAAACCGTGTAGTTGGCATTACTAATTTTATCGGCGATGCGATCGTAAGCACAAATGCCGGCGCAAACTGGATCACTACACCCGTAGGTGATGGTATCATCCGCGCATTATATTTTCCTTCATCAAATACCGGGTTTGCAGTTGGCGCATTTGAAGAAATGATGTTCAGATCAACCAATGCCGGATTGAACTGGTCTCACCTGCCCGGCTCACCGGATACAACCAAATACGGTGTATATTTTCTGAACGATAACACAGGCTGGGTAACCGGATTCAATGGGTTTATAGCAAAAACGACCAATGGAGGAGTAAACTGGATGTCACAAACAAATCCTTCAGCAACGATCCGTACTATGTATGGTATTTGGGCTTCTGATGCTAATAATGTTTATGCAGTTGGAAGTACAAATGCATTGGTTCAATCAACAGATGGCGGCACAAGCTGGACAGCTTACCCACAGATCTTTCCAACAAGCACTGATTACAGGTTCGTGCGGTTTGTAAATTCAAACACCGGATTTTTATGCGGCAACAATAAAAGGATAGCCATCACAACAAATGGCGGGGCAAACTGGTCGGTTTCCCACAATCCCGGCTCCGGCACAGTGCAGCTTTGGAGTATTGATTTCAACAACGCGGGTACCGGAATTGTTTGCGGAACGATCGGCATAGCTATCAGAACTACAAACTTTGGGACTACATGGACGGAGCTGTCGCCGCCCGATGGATTCACAGGTACATTATATTCAGTAAAATTTGAAAACGCTAACACAGTTTACATGGCAGGCGCGGATAGTAAGATCCTCAGATCAACCGATGCCGGTGCAACATGGCAAAGTGTTTCAAGAAGATTTACATCCAGTTCAATTGAAGGTGTCAGCTTTATAAATGTAAACACCGGCTATGTTGTTGGTATTGGAGGCATAATATTCAAAACTACAGATGGCGGTATTAGCTGGTTGAACCAGGCAACAAACTCTACAACCCAGCTTGAAAAAGTTGCAGCAATTGATGCTAACAATGCTTACTCTTGCGGTTACTCCGGGCGGATGATAAAGACAACCAACGGAGGCACGAACTGGGTTGAGCTTATTACAGGCGCGACGGGTGAAATGCTTGGAATCGATTACCTGGATGTTAGCAATGTTTTCACTGCCGGGCAAAATGGTGCAATATTTAAAACCACAAATGCAGGGGCATCATGGCAGAATATTGGTCTGCCCAATACAACCCTGCTATACGAAGTTGATTTTGTAAATTCAAATACGGGCTGGGTAGCCGGTATTGGCGAAGTCATCTACAAAACTACTAATGGCGGCGCAAACTGGCTGCTTCAATGGGATGGTACTTCGCTGGGTTTATATGCTCTTTCAATGGCTGATGAGAACAACGGCTGGGCAGGCGGTTCATCGGGATTGATGCTCCGTACAACCAACGGCGGCACTTCGTGGGTACCGTTTGGCACTGCACTATCTTCATCTGTGTGGGATATAAAAATGCTGAATGCAAACTCAGGCTATGCCGTTACAAGCAGCGGTTACATTCACAAAACCATTGATGGTGGCTTAACCTGGCCGCTGGAGAGAAGAATAACCATCAACACATTTAACGCGGTTTGTATATCTCCTGATGGATATGGATTTGCAGTTGGCAATAGCGGCACGATGCTGCGTGCTTCGAATCCGCTGGTTAGTGTGCAGCCTGTCAGTGTTGTGGTGCCAAATAAATTCAGCCTGGAGCAGAACTATCCAAATCCGTTCAATCCAGAAACACGGATACGCTTTGCACTGCCGCAGGACGCTCACGCAGAGCTCAGAATTTTTGATGCGGCAGGAAAAGAAGCTGCAACGCTGGTTAACGGTGAATTAAAAAGCGGCAGCTATGAAATTTCATGGAACGCAGGCAGCCTGCCAAGCGGTGTATATTTCTGCAGGCTGAACGCCGGAAAATACTCCGGCACAATAAAGCTGGTTTTGGTTAAGTAGGAAATAAATATACGGCATTCATTAAATTAAATCACTAAATTAGCGGCTAATTTTATAAAGTTTCGGAAGGACATCCATTGAAATCATTATTGAGCAGCGTGCTGTTTGCAGCATTATTTGTTGTTAATATCTATTCACAATATACATCACCTGAAAGCGTAACGTTTGATTCAGTTTATAACCGCTGGCTGGTTACAAACTCCGGCGGCATGATAAAACAAAGATCATCAAACGGCACGGTAACAGACTTTGCGCCCTCCGCGTCTGGCTCCCATGCACTTAGGATCTACAACGGCAATGTGTACGCTTGTTACGGTACAAGCATTAAGGGTTTTTCCTTGTCAACTGGTGCATTGGTTTTTAACGTACAATTAACAGGCTCATCATTTCTGAACGGAATGGGAATCGATAACTCAGGTATTGCATATATTTCTGATTTTTCATCTCCAAAAATATATAAGCTCAATTTGAATACACAGGCATGGTGGATATTTGTTCCGAGTCCCGGCGGTACCCCAAACGGTGTGTATGTTGATTCACCCCGAAACAGGCTGCTGGTTTGTTTTTGGGGAAGCAATGCTGCGATCAAATCTGTTAGCCTGGCTGATTCCACAGTAACGCTGCTTACAAATACAGGATACAATAACTGTGACGGGATATATCTTGACAGGTATGATAATGTTTATGTTTCCTCATGGTCTCCTTCTCCGGCGAAGATCCTGAAATATGATATTAATTTCGCGAACCCTGTATCAATTGTAATAAACAGCGGTCTCAGCAATCCTGCAGATATCTTCATAGCTAAGTTCAGAGATACTCTGGCAGTACCAAATGCAGGAAACAATACTGTAACTTTCCACAACATAAACTCATTACTATCTATCCAGCAGTTGAATTCGAATGTTCCTGACAAATTCACACTTTTGCAGAATTATCCTAATCCGTTTAATCCCGAAACGATTATAAAATTTGATATTCCCGCAGGCGGGATGAGATCAGCAAAGCTGACAATTTATAATTCTCTCGGTGAAGCAGTTCGTAAAGTGTTCGATACAGAACTGGCACCGGGCAGTTATGAAGTAAGTTTTAACGCTTCGGAGCTTTCGACCGGCGTTTATTTCTACAGCCTGCAGTATGGAGAACAAATTCAAACTAAACGAATGATCTTGGTTAAATAATTAACTGATAAACAATAATTTAAAAAAGCACATATTTTTATAGATATGTGCTTTTTTATTGATATTGTTTATACTTAAGTTATTTAATATTTTAAATAACGCTCTTGGTAAAACACAAATTCACGGAGGTGAGTATGAAACGTTTTTTTATCATTTCAGCCCGATTAATACCGATATTATTCTTCCTTTTACTCCTAAACACAAATTCAAACGCAGAAGGCAAATACAACAGCAGCACTTTGATATTAAAATTCAAAGCGGGCACTGATTTATTCAACCAGGCAAGAGAGCTCGTACCAAAAACACCTGAGGGAGCTTTCTATGTAAATTCAAACTTGTTATACACCAATACGATCAAAACTTTCTTATCTGAGTATGATCTCTATTGGTTGAAGGGCGCAAAACCCGATGCAGATACAAGGCCGCTAGCTGCGGGAATGGAAAGAATATTCATTGCAGGACTTATGCCCGGCGCAGTTGTTGAAACTGTGAGAGACAGGCTGATTAAAAGCGGAGAGTTTGATTATGTTGAGTTTGACCATATTGGCTATGCCGGCGGTATGCTGGCGCCCGGCTCTGAAGAGAATACTGCGGTGCTTCCCAACGACCCAAATTTTAACAGTCAATGGGGATTAAGAAATACCGGCCAAACCGTAAACGGAATTGTTGGCACAAACGGCGGTGATATTAATATAGCAAATGCATGGGATGTAACAACCGGTAATACCTCAATAAAAGTGGCAGTACTTGATTCCGGTATTCCATTAACTCATCCAGAATTTAGCGGCAGGCTGCTGCAGGGATATGATTATGCAAACAATGATAACAATCCCACAGATGACCAGGGTCATGGAACAAACGTAGCAAGTATAATAGGAGCGAACAGCAATAATGGTTCTCTTATAGCAGGCATAAACTGGAGCTGCAAAATTATCCCTGTAAAGATTCTTAACGCTTCAGGCAGCGGATTATATTCCTGGTGGGTATCGGGAATAACATATGCAGTTGATAACGGCGCTAAAGTGCTTAACATGAGTG
The DNA here is from genome assembly GCA_014879675.1 of Ignavibacteria bacterium. Lineage (GTDB taxonomy): Bacteria > Bacteroidota > Ignavibacteria > Tepidaquicellales > OLB5 > OLB5. The sequence goes on along the minus strand of JACSRQ010000101.1, from coordinate 17,642 downwards.
TAGGAGGCGCATCTACCAATGCTGCTCTTGAAGACGCAGTGAATTATGCATACAATAACGGCAGAATTGTAGTTGCATGCATGATGAATAACAATAATAACGCAACTTATTACCCTGCCGGATTCCAGAACCTGATCTCTGTAGGCGCAATTAATAACCGGATGCAGCGGGCTGTTCCATTTTGTTGGGGCGGCGGAAGCAGCTATGGGCTGCATATTGATTTCACAGCACCGGGCGAGATGATAATCGGACTAACTCATACTAATCCGGCAACAACAAGCTACTGGTGCGGCACATCGCAGGCAACACCAATGGTATGCGCCGTGGTATCACTGCTATTTAGTGTAAACAGTTCACTGACTTATACCCAGATCTATAATGCCTTAAAGAACTCAGCACGCGACCAGGTAGGGCCTTCTAATGAAGATACACCCGGTTTCGATAATTATTTCGGTTGGGGTCTGATCAATTCACGCGGCGCGCTTGATCAGATTAATGGTATTCAGCCAATATCGGCTATTGTTCCCGAAAAATTTGGCCTGCACCAAAATTATCCAAATCCATTCAATCCGGTAACAAAAATTCGATTTGATATTCCTGCAGGAAATACTTTTTCGGCAGTTACACGGCTGGCGATATATAATTCTCTTGGCCAGGAAATAGCTGTACCGGTAAATGAACTTTTAAGCCCCGGCACATATGAAGCTGAGTTTGACGGTTCAGGATCTGCCTCAGGTGTATATTATTACAGGCTTGAATCAGGTGATCTTTTTGAAATGAAAAAGATGATCCTGGTGAAGTGAGAAATAAAGATTTTCTCAAAGGGGGAGCAGTGGAACTCCCCTTTTGTTTTAAATCCAAAACAGTAATTCCACCAAAAAACTTTGCAATTCATTTAACAATTACCGGAGGATCTATGTATTCATTTTTCAAATTTCTACCAGTATCACTCATCCTTTTTGTTGCTTTATTTGTTCAAACTCAAAACAGTATAAGCTCTGAGAGAGCAACTTATGTAATGCCCCCGAACTATTCAGGTACACAGGGTACGGCAACTTTCCTGGGTCCGCTTTCAAATGCGCAGCGCACAATTCATTTGCTTATCCGTGATTCAATTCTGACACCGCTTATCGGGCAGGAAATTACGGCATTTACTTTCCGCCTGCTTGCATCAGCATCAAGCAACTGGCCCGGTGCTGATGTAACATTCACCAATTACGATATTTACCTCAGCCCCGGAGTTGCCCCGGAAAACAGGAGCTTCACATTTGCTGATAATATAGCGGGACCTCAGAAAAGAGTCAGGTCAGGGCCGCTTACAATCCCCGCCGGCTCATTCCCTTTTGGCGGCAGTCCCACAACATTCGGAACAGACATCAATTTTGATTCAGCCTATATTTATACAGGCGGACACCTTCTGATAGAAATAAGACATACAGGATTTACGGGAACTTCCGCTTCGGTTGATGCGGCAAGTACTTCAAGCTCCGGGTACGCGTTTCTTTACAGTTCATGCTGGGCAAGCAGCTACACTGCTACTTCAGGCGGATTGCAGGCAAATTTTGTTGTTACAAGATTAAACGCCCGCAACCCTGTTGGTTTGGTTAACATAACCGAAACAGCATCACAGTTTTCATTAGGGCAGAATTATCCCAATCCGTTTAATCCTGTTACAAAAATTAGATTCGAAATTCCATCAACTGGCGGGATCACAAAATCAGCAACAAAGCTGATGGTTTTTAATTCTCTTGGACAGCAGGTAGCACAGCTGGTAAATGGTGTATTGAGTCCGGGATCCTATGAAGTTGACTTCGATGGCTCAGGATTATCCTCAGGGGTATATTATTACAGGATAGAATCTGGTGAGTATAGTGATATAAAAAAAATGATGCTGGTTAAGTAGGGTTAAGCAAAAAGGCAAAAGTGAAAAGGCAAAAAAAAATAAAACAAAAACTGAATCCTTTTATCTAACGTTCTCCGGCAATAGCCGGGGAACGTTTTTTTATGAGTTTAGTTCGCCGTACATTTTTGTATCAAGCTGTTAACCCCGAGAAACTCTGCCGCATTTTTCCACAAGAGCTTTTCCTTCACAACTTTATTAAGTTCATCCATTGATTCTATCAAGCTGCCCGGAACATGCTCTCCTAAGGGGAAGGGGTAATCAGAGCCCATTACAATGTGGTCTTCGCCAACAAGGTCGATAAGAAATTTCATTGCAAGCTCATCATGAACAAGTGAATCAAGGTAAAATTTGCCGAGGTAGTTGCGTGGATTAATTTTATTTTTGGTTTGAACCAGATCAGGGCGTACGTTAAAGCCATGTTCGATCCTGCCTAACGAAAACGGGAATGAACCGCCGCCGTGCGCGAAGCAAACGCGCAGCTTTTTGTACTTTTCGAATACACCGCCGAATATCATAGAGCATATTGCCAGGGACGTTTCGGCAGGCATTCCAACAAGCCAGGGCAGCCAGTACTCCGGCATTCTTTCCTTCCCAAGCATATCCCAGGGGTGGATGAACACAGCAGCATTCATCTCTTCGCATGCATGGAATATCTCGCAGATTTCAGGGTCATCTAGATTTCGACCGTGAATGTGTGTGCCAATTTCAATGCCTGCAAGTCCAAGTTCTTTCATACAGCGCTCAAGCTCTTTAATAGAAAGTGCTGTATCCTGCATAGGGAGAGTTCCCAGCCCAATGAAACGGTCGGGATTATCAGCCGCGACCTTTGCAATATGATCATTAAGGTAACGTGATAGATCATAAGTCTGTTCAGGTTTTGCCCAGTAATTAAACATAACAGGGACGGTTGAGAGAACCTGGATATTCACACCGGTATGATCACACTCTTCAATGCGTTTAGCTGCACTCCATGAATTATCCTCAATTTCACGGAATACTTTATCACCCAAGATCATTTTAGCGCAGCATGGTTTGTGATGTTCTATTGTAACAAAACCGTGAGTGTTATATTTTTTGTTCAGGTCCGGCCAGTTTTCGGGCAGGATATGTGTATGAATGTCTATCTTCAATTGAATTGTTCGAAATATTTACAGAAACTTATTAAGTCTGCATCACCTTCCATTTGATTCAACCCGGCAACAACGGTGTATTCCATAATATGGATTATTGGAGAATAGAAAATCTATTCAACCGGTGTATAAAGCTCTGTTATCCATTTTGAGCTGTCAGGCTCTTCTGCCGGACCGGTAATATATACTTCAAAACACGGGCCCGCAAGCTTATAACCTGCTGCATCAACAACATCAGCGAATTTTTTCCATGCTTCATTCAGCCCATCGTAATGACCTGTAAAAATTGTCATTACAGCCTTGCCGCCATGGGTTTCAGACATGTTAATTCTGCCTTCAGGCTGAATGTTGCCTTCTACCGGAACACCCGCTTCAAAATCTACCTTCTCAACCGAGAAGCTGTGGTACAAACCATAAAAATGCCCGGCAGGCTTTATTGAATTCTTCTTCATGAAAACTACAATTTCTGTGAAGTTATCACGAAATCTGTCACTTAGCTCGGCAAATGTACAGGTATCTCTAATTGTTAAAGCCCATTTGTTTTCAAGAACTACTTCTTTGATATCCATTTAATATTAGTATTATTTTTTTTCAGGCGGCTGCATAACAGTGCCGCAATTTTTACATGTACGCTTATCTACATCGTTCCAGTATCTTTCAAATATAGGAGGAAGCTGGGTAACGATATTATCAAGCTTAACAAACTCTTCGTAAAGTTTTTCTCCGCAGTTTTCACAATACCACTGGAAGCCATCAAGCTCTTTTTCTTCACGTTTACGTTCAATTACAAGCCCTATGGTGTTTGCCGGCCTTTGAGGCGAGTGCGGAACATTTGGCGGAAGGTAGAACATTTCGCCTTCTTTAATGTGAACATCCTTGGGCTTTCCGTTTTCAATTACTTTAACGGTTATATCGCCTTCAACCTGGTAGAAGAACTCCGCGCCATCTTCGTAGTGGTAGTCTTTCCTGGAGTTAGGTCCGCCTACAACCATCACTATCAGGTCGCCATCCACCATACATTTATTACCAACAGGCGGTTTCAGCAGGTGGCGGTTCTCTTCTATCCATTGTTTAAAGTTGAATGAGCTGAGTGACATAATTGGTTCTCCTTAAAATTATTTAATATTCAAAATTTTTTTTGCCTGTAAAATGTGTCTTCTCTGGTGTGCAGAGTTTATTCCCAGCATTTCCAATCCCGAAAATTTAATGAGCTTTGTTGCAGGTGATGGCAGCTTAACTTTCGAGATATCCCATCCTTCAGAAGCGGTTATCAGATCAACATACCTATCCTGCAGCTGTGAGTACGCCGCTGCGGCTTTATTGAGATTGATGTTTGAGTCCGGCATCCACCGTTTTGGAGCCTTGGCTTTAAACCGTACCGGTGGTTCCACAAAATTGATAAAACGCTGGCCAAACCATGAATATTTCAGCTCGCCCGTTAGTTTTTTATCATGTGCTATAACTTCCCTGAGGGCATTTTCATACTGGTCGCAATAATCACTGCCGGTTGCAATTAAGTGATCAATACACTCTGCAGCAGACCAGCCGCCGCTTTCAGGTCTTTTGTTGAAAGCATTATCTGTAATTTTCCGGAATAGCTCTGCAGATTCTTTTTTCATCTGCATGAACTGTTCTTTCAGATTATCGAGCTCAGTTGAACTTACTCCCATTACTGCTTTTTCTCCTCATTCACTTCCTGCGGAAGCAGATCAAAAAAGTGCCACGGACTTGAATAAAAATCACCCGGCCCAAAAAAATCTTTTGATACTCTTCTTAAACTTCCATCAGCCAGTTTATGGAATACCGATACTCCCGGCCAGTATGCGCCGGATTCTGTATAATAGCCCATATCTTTGGTGAAGTCAGAACCTTCTGAAGAATACATTTTGAATTTCCATCCGCGGGATTCAGCGAACTCTTTCTGCACTTCAGGCGCATCGGGTGATACGACTCCGAAAGCAGCTTTCTTTTCCATAAAGTATGTTACCCCGCTGAAACCATCCGCCCAAAGCGTGCAGTAAGAACATGACTTCCCCATATTATGCACAAGGAAGAGGTATTTATTATCTCCAAACATTTCCGATATCTTCACTTCATTTCCATCACTTGATCTCAGGGTGTAATCCTTCACATCCATTGCAGCTAACTTAGATACCTGCTTGATGTACTTTTTCCTGAGATCAGCAATTTCTTCAGTGATCTTTCTCAGCTTTTTTTCGGCTTTTTCGCTTTCTGTTACTTTTGACTTTGCCTCTTTGTTTTTTCCCATTATATAATACTCCGCGCCAGCTCATATTTGGCTGCTTTTTGAACAAATTTGCTTGAATTTAACCGATTTGAAGCCTAATAATAAAAATAAGTTACCTATAAAACTATACCAAATATTCAGGCATGGCAGGACTTTTAACTCTATCTTAATATTCGTATTTTTGTGGCATTACATACCTGAATAAAACACAAAAAAAATTACAGCCTATGCAGAGAGAAATTCACAAATGGTGGAGTCCGAATCTTAACAAAGAAATGGAAATAGTTGTTTACGGTACCGGTAACCAAAAAGCGCTGCTGATGTTTCCTACAGCCGCAGCTGATTACCTTGAATACGAACGTTTCCATTTGATAGAATCAATTACGCCGTATATCAATAACGGAAAGATAAGGGCGTTTTCCATCAACAGTATTAACAGCGAGAGCTGGCTGAATGATGAAAATCACCCCGAGTATAAATCCGAACGCCACCGCCAGTTCAATGAATATGTGCTTGCAGAAGTTGTACCATTTATTAAAACCACGTGCGGCGAGAGTGTTGAAATAATTACAACCGGCGCATCCTTTGGGGCACTGCATGCTGCTAATACATTTTTCCGCAGGCCGGATCTTTTTGCGGGAACTATCGCAATGAGCGGTTCATATGACCTTAAGGATTATTCCAAAGGTTACTACGATGAAAATGTTTACTTCAACTCTCCCGTTGATTATTTAAGCAATCTTGAAGATGAAAACATTCTCAATCAGATCAAGAACCGTAAACATATATACATCACTACCGGGCAGGGCAGCTACGAAAATCCCGAAGCGTCAAAAAACCTAAGCAATGTTCTTAATGCAAAGGGGATAAACCATGAGCTGGACCTGTGGGGATATGACATACCGCATGATTGGCCGTCATGGCGGAAGATGCTTCCTTATTTTATTGATGCAAAGCTGTAAAAGAATTGGTCATTCATCCGATGACTTCAAGCCTGACTGGCTTTGACAGTTCATCGGATGAATTAGACAAGATCACTCGCCGCCAATAAACTCAACAAGATTATCAGAAGGATCAAAACACTGGAACCAGAATATGTCTTCAGACATCTTCATTGGCTCCTTTTGCACTGTGCGAACTCCGTTCTTTTTCAGCTTTACGAACATTGCTGAAGCTGAATCAACTTTGAATGTAAACGAAGCTTTTGCGGAATCAGCACCTGAATCAGCAGGCTCATGTCCGCCTTCAAGGTACATGCCCTGCTCATCGCCAATATTGAAGAAACAGGCTTTATCGCCCATTGGGTTGAAATCGTCTAATCCGAGCACACCGTTGTAGAACCTGAATGAATCATCGTAATCTTCAGCGTAAACACTTGCCATTGAAATGGCTGTTATTTTTGATTTATCCATTGGTATATATTAAAAAAAGTTCTTATTTGCCGCCGAGAAACTCCACAATATTTCCTGCCGGATCAAAACACTGGAACCAGAAAAGTTCATCAGACATTTGAACAGGGATTTCCTGTACTATCTTAATATCCGCACTTCTAAGTTTATTAAGCATTTCGCCTGTAGATGCCACTTCAAAGGTAATTGCAGATCGGACGGATCCGGAATCGGATTTTACCGGTTTATACTTTCCTTCAACGTAAATTGCCTGTTTTGGAGATATGGGGAAAAAGCATGAGTTTTCGCCTGGTTCTCCTTTCAGACCCAGCAAGTCTTTGTAAAACTCCATAGCCTTGCCGAAATTATCGACATAGATACTACCCATTTTGATAGAAGTAATTTCTGTTCCCATGCTGAATAATTTTGATTTGATTTTCTCAAAATAGTAAATTATTTATTAATTTATGAGAATTAAATTTAATCTCTGCCAACGGGAATATTTCCCAGCATGTCAAATGCATGAAACAACACAATGAAGATGCTGAATAAGATCGCTATAATAACAAATGCAAGGTCGAAAAATGCTTTTTGTGAAGCGGCTTTTGTATCTTTTGCTGCAGAAAGAAAAGTATGCATTGAAATATAGATATCATACAGCAAAATAACTGAGCAGAAAAATACGATAATTACAAGTATTCCCCCAAGCATGTTAGAGCGGTCAAGCCGGTGTATCAATTGGAACGGTACATCAAAACCTGCGGACTTAAACAGACATGAATAAACCATCAATAGCAAAGGAAGAATAAAACCTAAGGCAGCGAAAGTACTTTTACTGAAGCAAAATTCAATGCCGGAAAAATTCTTCAAAAGAGCTTAACCTTTGAGTTCTTAACTGCATTGCCGCTGAATATTTCACCAATGCCGGAATTCCCTCCCCTGTATTTGATATATGGCTGCTTAACAGAATTAGGCACTTCAAAGACCACCACTGCGGAATCAGAACCTCCGGCTGCTGTTTTATAGATTTCCTTGTATTCCTCGTAATTTATTCTGCTGTACTCCTTCTGTAGTTCTAATTTATTTTCGTATTCCTTGCCGTTTTCATCCACAACATACAATGTACTTCTGCTCCATTCATGTTCTCCGCTTCCGGCATCGTTCTGGACCTTGAACATAACGACATAGAAAGTACCCTCCGACTTCTTTCCCACAAAATCCGGTGTCTTCAATACCTTCTGCACGGAATAGTAAAAATCATCGTGCTTGAGTTTATCGCCTATGTTCAGTATCTTCTCATCACCTGAACATGATGTCATTAACAAAACGGCTGCCATCATAACCGAAAAAATAATTTTTTTTCCCAAAATGCCTCCCTTAATTCAATTAAAAAGTCTTTTTAAACTACCGGGTCTTTTGTTCAAGTTTCGGTGCAATTACCACAGTATCCTTCTTTGAAGTACCCCTTAAATCTAAACGGGGTACATTTCCTACTTCTATTTTGTTCACTTCCTTATTCATTTGGTTTGTATCCACAGGAGCTTCACTTTTTGGCTTAACTTCCGGCGGTACAACTTTAATATCATTATTGTCCATTCTGTTCCGATCTGTAGATCTGTATGGATATTTTTTCTCAAACTCATTTGCTATATAGAAATCCAGGGTATTCCTGTCAGAAAGATTCCATGAAAGCCATGTATATCTTATCTGCTCTGAAAGAAACTTGTGAACCCGCCTTTTGTATTCATCAAGCCCGTTGGAGTAATCACTGAAAATGAAGCTGTACTGCAGGTAATCTTTATCAAGCAGCTCTTTATGTGAATCCAGTATAGGCAAAGCGTCATCTGAAAGCCTTAAGAGATACTCAATATCTACTGCGCTTTTATCGGGATTCGAGAGATTGAATTCAGCGATGGTTTTATCCCAGCTGAATGTACTCATCAGCAGAAGCACCACAACAACAGCCGTACTGTTGATCTTAAACAGGAATGATGTTGTTTTCCGAGCGTAGATCTTGAAGAACAATGTGCCAAGACCAAACAAGGTGAGAAGGATAAATATCATAACTCCAATTCTTTTGTAGGATAAAGCGTAGTAGAACTCTATATAATAAATATTCCTCAAAGCTACTGAAACCGCCATGAAAGCATTCTGCGCAAGCCAAAGAAAAGCAAGCATTTTCAGTAGCCTGTTCTTTGCATAGTAGTTCTGGCTGCCCCGAAAGATCACAAGCAGGATCGCCATTGAAAGCAGTATGCTGAAGATGAGGTAATATGTGCCTTCATGCACATAGTATGCAAGATTTTCTATTTCTCCAACGTTGAATCCAAGCCATGTAACCTGTATATCGATCACATTCAGCAAAAGCAGCAGGGCGTTCATCATACCCAGCAGAACTATCCCCATCCTGGTTTCAAGCTTAAGCGTATTGAACTTGAATCGGTATGAAAACAGAGTGTACATCAGATGTGATTTTACAACAGGCCTTGAGAGGGAGTGTACTTTAAACTGCTTTGATCTGTGCAGAGTATCAAGATACGCATTATCAATATCGCTGAAAATATGTATCCTGCGATTGTACATGAATGCCATGATTATCATTAATCCGAAAAGCAGGTAGAAGAACCTTAGGATCGGGTAATTTATGAAAACATCATAAAGATATTTGCCGATCGTATCCCAGAACGAAACAGAGTATGAATTAAAAACCGGGTTTGCATAGGCATAAATTGCGTAGAATATTACAAAAAATATTACGGGAATAAATGCAAGTTTCGTAAATTTCAGGATTATTCTGACCGGCTTGAACTTTGTTGAAGAGTACTTCAGTTCTGAATATACATTGTATGGGAAGATGACAAAATCCGCAACAGTTGTAAATACTGCGTTGTATGCCGTTTTAAGTGCCGGCTGGTGAATGAAACCGGTAAATATCATGAAACAAATTATGGAGGAGAACTTTGAATAAAATGAGTTATTCACAATCACCATTGCAAGCGAGTACAGGAGCGCAAACATGGAAACGATCACGTTCTTATTTTTGATATTTTCTTCATTGATGAACATCATCGAGATTATACCAAGGAAGAAAAACAAAAAAAGATTTATTCCCAGCTTTTCGCCCCAAAAGGAGAAGTTGAATATTACAAGCAAAATAATCGTCATCAGGAAACGCGGCTTAATCATTAAACTCCCCTTTCAAGGCTGTAACAACAGGATAATTGGAAATATTGTAACCTTTATACGCAGACGGGATGAATTGTGTTCCCCTTTCATGGCGTTTATCCTTAAAGTGAATTATACCCGGTATTATTTGTTCAAAAAATAAGTTCATAACTAGTTTTGCAGCAGTGATAATTTATTATTTCTGCCTGCCGCTTATTAACCTTTCCAATGCGTCGAGATGTTCGTTAAATGCTCTCCTTCCCCCGGCTGTGACCGAGTATGTTGTGTTCGGCTTTTTGCCGATAAATGATTTATTAACCTTTACGTATTTTGCTTTTTCGAGCGCTGAAATATGGCTCGCTAAATTTCCATCCGTAACTTCCAGGTATTGCTTGAGGGTGTTGAAGTCAACCGATTCGTTGACAACAAGCAGCGACATTATGCCAAGCCGCACCTTGCTTTCAAACAGCTTGTTTATATTTTCTAGTATATCTTTCAATTTCGCGGATAAACCGGATCAGTTCTTTTCATTTCTCATGCCTTATATACATTACTAATCCGTAAATGATATTCATAACTCCGAATCCGGCTGCCCAGAAAATGATTGCTTCGCTTAAGAATACTGCTGCCAGTAGCCCGAGAATTATTTCAGAGATACCCAACCACCTGATCTCGCTCAATGTGTATTTACCTGCATTGATAAGTGCCAGTCCATAAAATATCAGCATCGAAGGCAGCACGAGCCAATCGAAATAATGATAAATGAGTATAAGGCAGAACAATCCGCCGGTGACAAGCGGAATGAACAGGCTCAAAACAAGTCTTTTAGCCGAGCCATCCCAAACAGGCAGGCCGCTCTTTTTTGCTTTGCGTGATGTGAAATATATTGCCAGCGCAAATGTCATTACAAGCACCGCAGCCGAAACCCAAATCCCGTACATGATGAGATCAACCCTGGTGACCCCGCTCATTTCATAATCGATGCTGCGGTCCAGAAACGGTTTCAGTCTGCTGTTGAGCAGATATGCGGCGAGAAGCCCCATTATCCCTGCACTGACACCAGAGAGGCCGCTGAGCGAAATAAAACTTGAAGACCGCTCCATTAAACTTCTAATCTCGCTAAGGTTTTTGAGGTGTTCGGTGCTGCTATCCTTGGGGTTATTGATATCACTCATAATACAAGTTTTAATTTCCAGCTAAAAGTACTTTGCAGTACAAAGTTAAGTCATAATTAATACTTTGTCAAGGATGAAGTGTATGGAATTTTATGGAAGTACCGGGTGGATTATGGATTTGTTAAGTGAGCCCGACGCTGCCCTCTCCGCGGAGCAGTCCTTAGGTCTAATTCTGAATAAGGTAAACCGAAGTGATTGCCGCGAAATCATGCTGTATAACTTCGCGCTTAGTACATGACAGTTAATAAAAAATACCCCAAAAGCTATGATAGAAGAATTTGTTGACCCTAAATTCCAATATGGTTGACCACACCCCCTAACCCCCTCTCCTGAGAGGAGAGGGGGAACTGAGAAATTTTCGAGTTGTTTCGCCCCTCTCCCTCTTGACTGCATCAGCAGTTTGGGAGAGGGGCCGGGGGTGAGGGTCAAAAGCAAGATTAATAAGTAAATGTTTTACTGTCGTGTACTTATAACTTCGCGGCTGAATTGGACAAAAATTAAACGGTTCGAGCTATTTTTATCAGTTCCTGTTCTCTTTCGGGAGTAAGTCCGGCAACAGGTACCTTCCAGCTTAAAGAGGAATAATAATCTATGCAGCCTTTCAGGCTTTCATTGAATGTATGGAATTTTACGGGGAAATCCCTCAGTGCTTTGGAATAATCCAAAACAAGTTCCATTGCTCCTACCCATGCAGGCAAGTCACCCCATGGCTGAAGCTCATTTTTCTCAATGAAATCCATATTCACATTCACAAATTCAGGCGATGTACCAAGCTGCCTGCAGGATTCATCCAGGTATTCTTTGAGCGAGACCGGTGAGTGAGTAACAGCATTATAAACCTTGTTGTGCGATTTTATATCAATTGCCGATCTTATCAGCGCGGCAAAATCCTCACTATAAGTAGCCGTGAACTTCTCCCTGCCCTCTTCCGGCAGCAAGATCGGGTTAACACTGTGCGCGCGGTGAAGCCAGTAGTAGAATCGGTCAGTGTAATCATATCTCCCGTAAATCAGTCCGGGCCGGAAAATAATGGTGTCAAGCCAATCCTTAGCCAGCAGTATCCTTTCGCATTCGGCTTTCTTCTGGCCGTATGTTGGAAGTATGTCGGGATCCACTTTCTGTTCTTCGGTACATGGCAGTGTTTCAGTGGATTCATCCACGGGCACCTTCCACATTTCAGGATCATCCATCGGGTAAACACTGCAAGTTGAAACAAAAATATACCTGCCGGCTTTGCCTTTCAATGATTCTGTGATTTCATCAAGGTTTACCGGAAACATGCAGCTAAAGTCAATTACAACATCCCAGCTTTCCGCAGCGATCTGTTTGATATCTTCCTTCACCATTCTATCGCCGGTGATATGCCGAAGCTCAGGGAATATTCCCGGTGAACGTTTTCCCCGGTTAAAGAGAACTGGATGGATATTTTCTTTTATGAGGTTTTCGGTAAGAATGCGGCCCACAAATCCGGTGCCGCCCAGGATGAGAATTTTTTTCATTTATTTTATTTTTTATGTTTGGAGGGCATAAAAAAAGCGGAGGCCTGCTCCGCTCAAATTTAAAACTTTATTTATTAAACTAAAATATAATTCAAAATTTAGTGTTACTTGTTATCGTGGAAATCCAGCTCTTCCAGATCGATAAGGATCTTTCTCGCGTTCATTATATTCTCATCGCCGGTTACCTGTACCTCGGTCACCCCGTTTTTACATATTGAATATGCAATACCAGCATCATTAAGCAGTGATTCCGCCACTGAAATTATTGAAGTATTACCCGATGCCAAAACTGTTTTAGGCTGATTACTTTTAGCCATAAATTTTCGCCCCACGAAATTTGCTATCTGCAAACTATATCTTCCTTTTTAATTGAACCTAAGATAACCTAAATATATTTATGTCGGAATACCTTAAAAACGTTAGTCAAACAAATAATTATAGAATTGTTATTACAAGAGTTTACAGAGTTATTTTGGAGGCTTATTCATGTATCGGGCAATATCTGACTTAACTTTTTCATCAGAATCACCAAGATTTTGCACTATTCTCTCCCTATCGCCATCGGTCCGATTCTGGCTCAGTTTGAATTTTCCCTCAATACTTGTGACCTGAATTTCAAATGCAACAATACCCTCCAGCAGCTCATCGCGGTAATCAGCCGGCAGTGTATCCCACTGCTTGCGGAACGAGGATTCAAATACTTCGAAGGATTCTTCCAGCAAGCTGATACGCTCTTCCCTCGAAGGCAATTGCTTCGGCACGCCATAGGCATGAACAGCGATGTAGTTCCAGGTTGGAACGCTCACTTTGTTTTCGTAAAGTGAAGGTGAAATATAAACATGCGGTTCCTGGAATATTACCAGCACTTCTTCACCATCTTTGAAGCTGGCCCATTGGGGATTTGATTTAGCCATGTGCGCACGCAGAATGATTTTTTCACCCCGCTGCGATACAATGAAAGGCAGATGAGTTGCCCAGTATCTTTTCTTCGCTGAACTAACAATAGCGGCAAAGTTGAATTCCTTCATGAACTCAACCAGTACCGTTGTATCTTTTTCTTCAAAATGTTTTGGTATATACATACTTTAAGATATTTCCTTGCTCATTATTACACTTCGGTAATTTACATCCGGCCATTGCCAGTTTTCGATGAATTTATAACCACGCCGGGTATAATACTCTATTAGATGAAGCGCCTTTTCAGATGTATCCAGTACAACTCTTTTCTTTCCATTCTTGGCAGCATAGGACTCAACAAAATCCATCAGTTTTTCACCCAGCCTCATTTTCTGTAGTTCAGGTTCAACGGCAAACTTACCGACTAAAACGGAATCCGGATCTTTATAAATTTCCGGCGCATCATCCCACATAACGGTTTGATAGAAAATGGTACCCGAAATTTCTTCGCCGCTGGTTAAGATAAAACACTCTCCCTTTTTAAAATAGTTTCGGGTGTATTCTGCTGTTTGAAAAGTTGCTATAAAATTCAGCCCCATATCCGCAAGCCGTTTATATGCGCGGTGCAGCAGCTCTGTCAGCTCTTCAACTGAATCAACAGATTCATCAAAAGGCCTGATGGTGTATTGTATATTATTTATCGTGAAAGAATTCATATTCATTGCAGCACCTCTACGTCGAACACAACTTCGTTGTGTTCTCCTCTCCCCCTGCAAAGGAGGAGACTGGGTGGGGGTAATTTCAAGTTTACACCAAAAAAACACAAACAAATCACAAAATAAACTCCTAATTGTCTTTGCTGATTACCCGTGTTTATACAAACAGATCTACAAACTCAAACTTGCGGCCATCGAAAAGTCCTTTATCGCTCAGCTTTAGCTGCGGTATTACAAGCAGCGCCATGAATGAAAGCGTCATAAACGGTGCATGAAGCTTTGTTCCAAGCTCTTTTGCCATGGCATCTAAGCGGGTATATTTTTCAGCTATCGAATATCCCTCTTCGTTTGTCATAATGCCTGCAACAGGAAGGGGGAGAACTTCCACATTACCATCAAAAGAAACTGAAATGCCGCCCTTATAATCAATAATTCCGTTCACAGCATTTGTAATATCTTCATCGCTCACGCCTACGCAGATGATATTGTGTGAATCATGCGCAACACATGAAGCGATAGCGCCCTTTTTGAGTCCGAAATTTCGAATGAATCCGACCGCGGGCTTTGAATTGCCGTATCTTTCAACAACCGCTATCTTTAGCACATCATTCGCAGTATTGGATACGAGTCTTGTATCAAAAAGTTTGCCCGGCTCATGAAGTTCTTCGGTAATAAGCTGCCCTTCTATGGCTTTGATCACCCGTATTACAGGAGCTCCATCAACATGCACTTCAACCTGGAAATCCTTTTCATGTTTGCGGGAAGTATTGAAGTTGTTAACAATTTCGGCCGGCACTCTTTCTATAAGAGTTTTGCCGGAATCTGCTACAAGCTTTCCATCAATATATGTCTGCAAAACTTTGAAATCAGTTAAATTGTTTACCACTATCATATCCGCAGCATTTCCCTGCTGCAGCAAGCCAACTTCAAGCTTGTAATGCATCACCGGATTCACGCATGCGGCAGTGAGCACATCGAACAAATCATAGCCATAAGCTATAGAGCGCCGTACATGGTCATCTATCTGGCTTACAACAAGGTCATTGGGATGTTTATCATCGCTGCAAAACATAACCATATCCGGATGGCTCTTCAGCAGCGGGTGAAGCGCTTCGTAATTCTTTGCTGCCGAGCCTTCGCGGATGAGAATTTTCATTCCGTTTTGAATTTTGCCTGATGCTTCATCAAGCGTAAAACACTCATGATCTGTACTGATTCCGGCTTCTATATACTTCTTAGCATCATCTCCTTTTAAGCCGGGAGCGTGCCCGTCAACGGGTCTGCCCAGCTCGTGAGCTGTGTTGATCTTATCCATTACGAGTGCGTCGCGATGTAATACGCCAGGGTAGTTCATCATTTCGCTAAGGTATTTAAGCCCGTCCTTTTCGAATAGCTCACGGATATCGCCTGATGTAATTTCTGCGCCTGCAGTTTCAAAAGAAGTTGCGGGCACGCATGAGGGCGCACCAAAATAGAATTTGAACGGCACTTTTTTGCCGTTATCTATCATATATCGTACACCTGCTATACCAAGTACATTTCCTATTTCGTGGGGATCTGAAACCGTTGCAACTGTGCCATGCAGAACCGAGAGGCGTGCAAACTCTGATGGAACAAGCATTGAGCTTTCAACATGCACGTGTGAATCAATGAATCCTGGCATTATATAATTTTCATACGGTCCCCCGCCTTCGGCAATACGGGATATGTATCCGTTTTCAATTGTAATAGTACCGGGATATATTCTTCGGTTTAAAACATCAACTATATTTCCTGAGAGTTCCATTGAGTAATCATACCCGCGCTGTGCCTGCAGTATGCAGGTAGACGGGTATCCATTAATTTAAAGCAAATTTAATGAGATTAGGTGAGGGTTAAAAGAGAAAAAGAATGTAAAAGAGTTAGCTCAATTTCTTAATCGCCTGACATCATGTTATACCCTTGAATTCCCACTATAAATACGATATTTTTAACTTCAGCAATGGACCTCTTAGCTCAAATACCGGAAGTATTCATAAATTTTCTGATCACACTTGCGTTCTCGCTGCTGCTTGGACTTGAGCAGAGAAAACGCTCTTATGATGACTCGGATAACACACCTGCATTTGGTACTGACCGTACTCTCGCATTCATAGGCATGTTTGGATTCATGCTGTACACGCTTTCACCCCAAACATTGCTGCTTTATATTACCGGCGCATGTATTCTGGGCGTGCTGCTTGGAATATTCTACTATACCAAGGTTCGGGATTCCAAATCATACGGGCTCACATCGATCCTGGTTGCGCTTGTTACTTATACACTGGGACCGTTTGTTATTACGCAGCCGCTTTGGATATCGGTTGTAATCGTAGTATCGGTACTGATACTTGTTGAGCGGAAGGAATTCCTCCAGAATGTTTCTAAAGGTATCGATATGAACGAGTTCACCACCCTCGCGAAGTTCCTCGTAATAGCGGGTGTGATACTGCCTATATCGCCTAAGTCGCCGGATATACCATTTGTCGGACTCTCAGCATACACTATCTGGCTGACAGTCGTGGTTGTCTCAACAATTTCATATGCCAGTTACCTGCTGCAAAAATTCGTATTTAAGAATTCGGGAATAATTGTCTCGGGCATACTGGGCGGCTTGTATAGCTCCACGGCAACTACAGTAATACTCGCCAAGCGCAGCCGCGAGCTTTCAACGGATGAATCTAACCTCTTCGCATCTTCAATAGTTATGGCAACTGCTATGATGTACATCCGCATCCTCATACTCATGTACATTTTTAATGACGCTCTGGGCCGGCTTCTTCTGCCGTATTTTTTGATACTGATCGGAGTTTCAATTGCGACTGCCGCCGTTGTGTATTTCATCAAGCGTCCAAAACCTGATGAATCAAACAAAAATGCCAACGGACATACAAATCCGTTAGAGCTGAAAACAGCAATGCTTTTTGCTGTGTTGTTCATATTCTTCAGTATGGCGACACATTATATATTGAGTATTTATGGTACCGGCGGATTGAATGTACTTTCATTTGCGGTAGGATTCACAGATATTGATCCTTTCCTGCTGAACCTGTTCCAGGGAAACTACGGAATAACACCTAACCTGCTCGCAAAGGCATCACTGCAGGCGATCATTTCAAACAATATCTTAAAGGCAGTTTATACGTATGTGTTTGGTGATAAGCATACCAGCCGCGTTGCAATAGCCGGCCTTGCAGTGATAACCGTCGTAAACATAATTTTAGCTGTAATAATATGAAAGTTTAACCAACTTTCAAAAGGCGAAAGTCAGGCGAATTACACTAATTACATGAATTGAATTCTAGCACAAGAAAAATTAGAAGAACTTAACTGCTTCTCATTTCTTTTTGTATCTCTAAAGGACCCTTTTTAAGTTTAAGTATACCGTTAAATTTTTTGGCATTAAATAGTTTATCTGCTTTAGACTTTTTAAACTTTTTTTCACCTTGCCTAGGACTGTCTCTTATACACATCTGACGCTGCCGACGACGGAGAGAGTGTAG
>JACSRQ010000095.1 GCA_014879675.1 Ignavibacteria bacterium | reverse complement strand
GAAAAAGGTGACAGCCTGCAAGTTTACTTTAATGTGATTAAATCCAGTCCGGAATCTAAAAGTCACAGGGATTGGGTGGTGTTAAAAAATATCACTTTAACTATTGGAAGTCTGCAACTAAACAAAAAGTAAAAAATAGAAAAGGGGTTTAGCTTTGAAAAAGCACAAACCCCTCGAAAAATATTCTGCGTGAAATCGATTCTTGCTATTTATCCTCTGCGAAAAGAACTCTATATGCTAAGCCAGCGAGAATTGCACCGGCTATCGGTGCTGCGATGAACATCCATAACTGTTCAACGGCCCAGCCGCCGACAAATATTGCCTGGCTGATACTTCTTGCCGGGTTTACAGATGTATTTGTAACCGGAATGCTAATGAGGTGTACCAGGGTTAGGCCAAATCCAATTGTAAGGCATGCAAATCCGTTTGGCGCTCTTTTATCAGTACTGCCCAGAATTATTATAAGGAACATGAAAGTCATAACAACTTCACATACAAGCGCGCTGATCATACTATAGCGCCCCGGTGAGTGCTCGCCGTAACCATTTGCCGCGAAATTTCCGATCTGACTGCCGTTGCCTGTCGCAATAATGTATAATACACCGGCTGCAACAATTGCACCAAGTATTTGCGCTATTATATATGGAGCCAATTCCTTCGCGCTGAACCTGCCGCCAACCCATAATCCAATAGAAACTGCGGGATTCAAATGTGCCCCCGATATGTGTCCTAAAGCGTAAGCCATTGTAAGAACTGTCAATCCGAAAGCAAGCGAAACGCCAACAAGGCCAATACCAACATCAGGGAATCCAGCCGCAAGTACTGCGCTTCCGCAGCCGCCAAGTACAAGCCAAAATGTTCCGATAAATTCAGCAGTCATTCTTTTCATAGTAATTTCCAGTATTAATTTAACAATATCACAAATTTAGATTTATTATTTTGATTTTACAATAACATACTTTGAATTTTTAGCTTTTTTTGTGTCACCTGCGTTTCTTCCCTTGTGCCATTTCTTATATTGCGACTCTGCTTCAGAACAGCTTCTTTTGGAGTGCATTCACTGTGTGAATGCATCTTCTATACAAGTTTATTAAGGGTACTTCAATGCTGTTTGGGAAGGTTGATAGTTCATTGTTTTTTGCCTTTTCACTTTTTGAGCGAAGTGAAATCCCGTGAAACGGGATTATTGATGCCTTGGCTGCCTTTTCATTTCTGCTTTCCTTTTCGGCAACCTTTTACTTTGAAACTCCTTCAAATTTTGGGTATATTAGCAGATTATATAATAATATTGAGAGCGTCATCCCTGCGGATGGCGCATTTTTTAATAGAAAGGTACATAATGCGTAGATATTTCGTTGTGAATATAGTAATTGCTGTTCTTTTTGCGTTTGCGTATGGGTGCGGCGACAAAAAAGATGAAAAAACCGGAAACAACAATAACAATACCTCAACTGACCTGATCAAAAAAGATAGTGTATCTGGCAAAGAAATGGTTCAGCTTAAATACGTGGTTAAGAAGGGTGACAAGTTTAACTATAAAATGGTTGCCAAAACTTCAAATATGGAGAAATCACCCGCAACCGAAGATAAAGAAGTTAAGCAGGATAACGAGATCAATTACTTCTATTCAAAGGAAGTAAGTGATGTTGACGCATCAGGTATTATCAGCTTCCGTATGAACTTTGACTCCATCACTATCAGCTCATCAATGGGCGACCAGAGCATTAAGTACAATTCAAACCTTAACGATAGTATCCGCAATAACCCCGCATTCCTCCAGTACAATGCGGTTATCAATAACCCATTCTTCATAAGGGTAAATCCTTCGGGGGAGATCACTGAAGTTTACGGTATGGAAAAGATTTACGAAGTACTTTTCAAGGCTCTTGGCGATACTCTTAAGGAAGCCGACAAACAGCAGATAAAGGAATCCTTCGGCGAAGAATCAATAAAAGAGATATTACAGCAGGAATACCAGGTTTGTCCGCCGGCACCCATTGCAGTTGATTCAAACTGGACAAAGTCGTTTAACACAACTGTACTTTTCTTTGAAGTAGTTAACAATGCGAAATATGTACTTAAATCCATTGAAGATAAGAACGGACAGAAGATCGCAAATGTTGATGCACTTTTGGTAGTTGAGTTCAAAACCAAAGAAGTTAAGGAAAAAGGAATGACCGTTAAGGTGGAGAATGCTGAAACATCAGGCAACGGCAAGATCTCGCTGAATCTGAACCGCGGATGCATTACCTACAAAGAAACTAACACAAACCTCAAGCTTGATATGAAGCTTTCGGCACAGGGACAGAGCGCAAATTCATCACAGGCTGTAACAACAAACTTAACGGTAACTTTGCTGAATTAATTTCTATTTAAAGCATGGCATACAGGAATCTGGTTCAGCTTAATCACCCGCTTGTACAAAGCTACATGACAAAGATACGGGATAAGAACAGGTCTTATTTCGAGTTCCGCCAGTATGTAGATAAGCTTTCAATGCTGCTTGCTTACGAAGCAGGCAAAGAGCTTGGATTAAAATCAAGCAAGATAAAAACGCCCCTAGCGCCATTTAACGGCACTGTCATAAAGGATGAGATCGTGCTAATGCCGATCCTGAGAGCGGGGCTGGGACTCGTTAATGGCTTCTCCCAAATTTTCCCCGAAGCGCGCATCAGCCATCTCGGTGTTTACCGTAACGAAGTTACGCTGCAGCCGATAAGGTATTATTTCAAATTCCCTAAGCTTAAAGATAGAAAGAATTCAATAGTTTATATTCTGGACCCGATGCTTGCCACCGGCGGAAGCATGTGTTCTGCTATCGATGAAGCAAAAAAAACAGGAGTGGGCAAGATAGTTGCCGCATGCCTTGTAGCAGCGCCGGAAGGGATCAAAGAAGTGCGGAAGTATCACAGTGATATCAAAATATTCACATGTTCAGTAGATAAAAAGCTCAATAATGTGGGGTATATTGTTCCGGGACTCGGCGACGCCGGCGACAGGCTCTTTGGCACCATTTGAGCAAGGTCCTTTAGTGTTTTTAGCCCACGACTTCAGTCGTGGGGAGACTAATGAAATTTCATTGAACCGTTTTAACGGTTTGGTGACTAGATTACAAAGGATTTATTTCTATCATTTTAGTGTTTAATCTTTATAAAAGGCTTTTGCAAAAGTATTTGTTTTAAGGGGCTAAAGTCCCTGTTTTTTTAGTACTGTTTTTCCTAATTCGCCTGACTGCAAAAGGCAGTTAATTCCTAATTGAATTGTTAAGCACACTATATAAAAAGAAGCTCGAGGACCTGCTGGCAACATGCAGGAAGAATCTGGGTGAGTTCAACGAAAAGCTCATTACAGACGCGTTTAAATTCAGCCTGAATGCTCATAAGCTTGATAAACGCGCATCCGGCGAGCCTTTTATAATACATCCCTACGAAGTTGCCTCAATCGTTGCTAAGGAAATTCCGCTTGATGATATTACTGTAGCCGCAGCGCTGCTGCATGATGTGGTCGAAGATACCAAATTCACTTATGAAGATGTTAAAGCTGAGTTCGGTGAAACCATTGCGGATATTGTTGACGGCGCCACCAAGATCGAAGGTATGTTCGAAAACTATGAAGCAAAGCAGGTAGAAAATTACCGCAAGATGCTTCTTTCCATGTCAAATGATATCCGGGTTATTCTGGTAAAGTTCGCAGACAGGCTACATAATATGAAGACCCTCGAATATCTGAATCCCGAACGCCAGGTTAGAATGGCACGGGAAACCATGGAAATATACGCACCACTTGCACACAGGCTTGGACTATCACGCGTAAAAACCGAGTTTGAAGACATGGCGTTCAAGTACCTAGATCGCCAGGCATACAAGGAGATATCAAAAAAGGTTATTGCCAAAAAACGCGAGCGCGAGAACTATGTATCTAAGTTCATTCAGCCTATTCAAGCAGAGCTTGACCGCGAAGGATTTAAGTACGAAATTTCCGGCCGTGCAAAACACCTTTACAGTATCGCCAAAAAGATGATTTCACGTACTAAAACCTTTGAGGAAATATATGACCTCTTTGCCGTAAGGATTATTCTTGATACAGATGACAGGAATGATTGTTTTACAGTGTATGGAATCGCATCTGAAATTTACATACCTGTGCCTGAAAGATTTAAAGATTACATCTCGCTTCCGAAGCAGAACGGCTACCAGTCAATCCACACCACGCTCATTGGCCCCGAAGGCAAGATGGTTGAGGTGCAGATCCGTACCCGCGATATGCATGAAGTTGCTGAAAAAGGTGTTGCAGCGCACTGGAAATACAAAGAAAACATCAGCACCAATGACCGCCAGATGGAAGACTGGATCACCTGGATAAGAGAGCTGTTCGATAGCACCTCGAAGGAATCCACCCCGAAGCAGATAATGGAAGGTCTGAAGCTCAATCTTTACCAGGATGAGATTTATGTATTCACTCCCAAGGGTGATCTCAAAATTTTGCCGGTAAACTCTACCCCGGTTGATTTTGCATTTGAAATACACAGTGAAGTTGGATATAAATGCATAGGTGCAAAAGTAAACGGCAGAATTGTTCCGCTGGATTCAAAGTTAAAAAGCGGGGACCAGGTTGAAGTGATAACTTCAAAGATCAAAAAGCCGCACCAGGATTGGGAAAAGTTCGTTGTAACGCATAAAGCAAAATCTGAAATACATAAATATTTCAACATCGAGCGCAGGCTAAAAATTGATGAAGGCAAGGAGATGTGGTTTAAGAAGCTCAAAAAGATGAAGCTTGCTATGAGCGACGATGAAATGATAAAACTGCTTGCCCGGCTAAAGTTTGAAAGCCTCCAGCACATGTACCTCAGCCTTGCTGAAGAAAGGTTATCAGCTGAAGAATTATACGAGCTTGTCAAAGATAAAAATAAGCTCATCAGCGGCGATATTGCCTCTCCATGGGTAAAGGCAATGGATAAACCACAGACGGCAAAAGTTAAGGAAAATGAGCCCAGTTTATTTGAAACATACATAAAAACAGCGCGCTCAACAAAAAACAAAATTATCGCAGGCGGAGATGTTAAGGATATGCTCTTCAGTTATGCCAACTGCTGCAATCCTATACCCGGTGAGGATATCATCGGCTATATCTCAAAAACTGAAGGAATAAAAATTCACAAGAAGTCGTGTAAAAATTTATCTAACCTTTTCCTCTCTGACCCGCAGCGTATTATTGATGTTCAGTGGCCTGAACAGGTGGAAGATGAGTTCTTTGTTGGTATCCGCATCAGCGGCGAAGACAGGCCGGGTATGCTGAACTCAATCACAAATGTTATATCAGGTTACAGTAACACCAACATAAAAAGTGTGAGCATTGCTTCCAAGGGTTCACTGTTCGATGGTACTGTGATACTGATGGTACATAATATCAACCACCTCAACGAGCTGATAGGTAAGATCAAAAATATCGAGGGTGTTTTCGAAGTGAAGAGATTTGAAGAATAAAAATCATTATTTTGCGTTTTAAGCCCTTTGTTTATTGTGAAAAGTTGTCTATTAAAAATCAAACGGAGATTCTACAAAAAGTGAAAACAAAGTTTTTAGTTCTGTTCCTGATTGCAGCAGTATCAGCTTCATTTTTAGCGCTCAGCTATTCTTACCGCAGTAATAATTCTAAATCCGCAGGCGATACCCTTGCAGGCGATACACTTATAGTGGAAGGTGAAAAACACTTCAAAAACATGCGTATGCTTACTAATGGCGGAGAAAACGCCGAAGCGTATTTTTCGTTTGATGGTTCGAAGATAATATTCCAGTCCACCCGCGACCAGTATGAGTGCGACCAGATATTCACAATGAATACAGACGGCTCTGACCTCAAGCTTGTAAGCACAGGAAAAGGCAGAACAACTTGCTCGTATTTCTACCCCGACGGGAAGAGCATACTTTTCGCTTCTACCCACCAGGCAAGCGATGTTTGCCCGCAGAAACCGGATTTTTCCAAAGGATATACATGGGCGCTGTATGCAGATTATGAAATCTACAAAGCAAATGTTGACGGTTCAAATCCGGTTAAGCTTACCGACATAAAAGGTTATGATG
Organism: Ignavibacteria bacterium; assembly: GCA_014879675.1. Lineage (GTDB taxonomy): Bacteria > Bacteroidota > Ignavibacteria > Tepidaquicellales > OLB5 > OLB5. The sequence continues at coordinate 16,341 of JACSRQ010000095.1, read as the reverse complement.
CAGAAGCAACAATATCACCCAAAGGAGATAAGATCATTTTTACTTCAACACGCAATGGCGATATTGACTTATACTCTATGAATCTCGATGGCAGTGATGTAAAACAGCTAACTGATATTGCAGGTTACGATGGCGGTGCATACTATTCATATGATGGCAGCATGATCGTTTTCCGGGCATCCAGATTCGATGATCCTGCAAAATTAAGGGAATACCAGGACCTGCTTGCCGAAGGGCTGATACGTCCCGGGATGCTTGAGATCTATGTAATGAACGCAGACGGCAGCAATATCCGCCAGGTTACAAATAACGGCGCCGCAAACTTCGGCCCGTATTTCTTTCCCGATGGCAAAAGAATTATTTACTGCTCCAACCAGGGCGATCCTAAAGGCAGGAATTTCGATCTCTACATGATAAATGTTGATGGCACCGGCAATGAAAGAGTAACCTATGCTGATACATTTGACGGCTTCCCGATGTTTTCGCTGCATGATGGAGGCAAAAAATTTGTGTTCTGCTCAAACCGCTTCAATGCTAAGCAGGGAGAAACAAATGTGTTTATCTGCGATTGGGTAGAGTAGATAAATTTCAAATGCCAAAATCCAAATGTCAAATGTTATGCTTGCTCTGGATCTGTTTTAATTCGCTTTTCTTTGGAGTGCATTGACTGTGTCAATGCTTAATTGGGATGACATATTTAGAATCTCTTTCCTAAACTCCAGTTTAGGAAAGTCATGATACAATTATTATCTCCCTCTTTAAGGGGGGAGCGGGCTTTAGCCCGTAGGGGTTAAAAAACTCCACAATCAAAGTAACTAAATCAAAAATTAACATCATGAAAATTTATTCGAGAATTTTCTTCTCCACTGCCATGCTTCTTATTCTGGCAGCATTTTCAGTTTCCGATAACCAGCCTAAGATCACCTCAGAGGAAGTATCAGAGCACATTAAATATCTCTCCAGCGATGAGCTTGCAGGCCGCTTTCCCGGGACTGATGGCGACAGGCTGACAGAAGAGTACATTACCGGTGAGTTTAAGAAATATAAACTCGCTCCCGGCGGCTCGGATGGATACAGGCAGCCATTCGATTACATCAGCGAAATAAAGCTTGGTAAGAATAATTCCATAGCTATAAGCAACGGCGAACAGATCGAAGGCGCGGGAGTAAACTATTCACCTGTTTACCTTTCTTCTAACGGAACTGCGCAGGGACATGTGGCATTCGTTGGATACGGGATAAACGCACCGGAACTTAACTATAATGATTATGCAGGCATAGACCTGAAGGGCAAGATTGCACTGATGTTCATGTATTCACCCGGATACAACAATCCGCATGATAACCCGTTCTCGAAATACGAAAGGCTTCGCATGAAATGCGGCGTAGCTAAAGAACAGGGGGCGGTTGGTATTATTGTTATAAAGGGACCCGAAACCGGCGATGATGAACTTATAAAGCTGCGTATGTACGGACCCGGTGAAAGCATGGATATTCCCGTAATGAGCATTAAACGCGAGTATTTTGATTATATGTTCACCAGCACCAAAAAAATGAGCATGGCAGATGTACAGAAAGCTATAGATAGCTCAAGAGCACCAATGTCGTTTGATTACACCGGCGGAATGAGCCAGATCATCTGTGACCTGGATCATGTTAAGGCAGAAACAAGCAACGTTATTGGATTGCTTGAAGGCAGTGACCCGGTTCTGAAAAATGAATACATCGTAATCGGCGGGCATATGGATCACCTCGGAGACGGTTTAAAATACGGCTCATTAAGCGAAACTCATACCGCTGAAATTCACAATGGCGCCGATGATAATGCCTCCGGCGTTGCAGGCGTTCTGGAACTGGCTGAGTACTTTTCAGCGAACAAAAGAGATCTTAAGCGCAGTATTCTGTTCATGACATTCAGCGGCGAAGAAGCCGGGCTGATCGGGTCGGCTTACTTCACCAAAAGCGATTTGATGAAAAAGTATAATGTTGTTTCTATGATAAACCTTGATATGGTTGGCAGGCTTACCGATAATAAGCTCACCATCGGCGGAACCGGTACTTCATCAATTTGGCAGGGGCTGCTGGATTCATTAAACAAAACTTATAACTTTGCTGCAGCTTATAATAAAGATGGCTTCGGCCCTAGCGACCATGCAAGCTTCTATGCAAAAGAGGTTCCGGTGCTGTTCTTCTTTACAGGACTGCATAAGGATTACCACAAGCCAAGCGATGACTGGCAGTATATCAATGCCGATGGCGAAGCTAAAATACTGAACATGGTTGCTTCAATTGTAAATTATGTGGGTTCTTTGCCAATCAAACCTGATTACCTCAAAGCTACAGAGGAAAAGAAGGAAACCAACATGGGCTTCCGGGTAACAATGGGCTTAATTCCCGATTACAGCAGCACAAAGGAAGGCCTGGAGCTCTCGGGTGTAAAGAGCGGTGGAGTTGCCGAAAAAGCGGGACTAATGGCAGGGGATGTTATCACAAAGCTTGGACAGTATGAGATTAAAAATATCTATGATTACACCGACGCGCTCACAAAATTCAAACCCGGTGAAGAAACCGAAGTTACATATCTTCGCGGTACGGAATCGAAAACAGTGAAGATAACATTTGGTAAATAACCTTTAGACAAGATTGTTTTTGTAGAGACGACCCGGTGGGTCGTCTTTTTTTTTACAATATTGTTGCTCTGAACACCTGATTGCATAAGCATGTTGATTCAGGTCTTTTGTCATGCCCCTTTGTTGATGAGTAAGCATACAGATGCTGAAACGAGTTCAGCATGACAACAATATAAAAAAAAGGAGCCCTAAAGCTCCCTTAGTTTTGACCTCACCCTGCCCGCCTGACTACCGCAAGTAGTTCTCCTGAAACGAGAGAGAGGGGAGAGGCTGATCAAAAATTATTTGTTATCTTCTGAAATATTTTAAGTCAGTCATTTCACGTTTGAAATCTCACGTACAATATTTCATTCCTCTAATTTTTGCCTTCTCACTTTTGCCTTTTGCCTTATTTCAGTATCTTTATTCCCGTCGCCAAAATCCTGTACATCTTCTGCGGACCTGAAATCGTCGAAGGATCTTTGCCTGATTCCTCGGCGAAATGTTTAGCCTGATCTTCGGTAATTTCCTTTACGCTGAATACGCCTTCAACAACTGCCTTTTTGCCTGTGATATCCATTTCCTTAGGCATGATGAACTTATGCATGGTTAATGCGCGGATGTAGCCTGTGCCGTCGGTTATGACTGTCCAGCAGCCGCCAGAGCGGCAAAGCTCTGACATATCGCCCTGCACAACAACCGTTTTGCCGGAGAATCCGGTTGTATCTGCCAAAATATCGCCAACAGTAAGTATCTTAGCATCTGCAGTTATATCTGCGCCATAAAGCGTGCCGTCAGCAAGCTCTTTGGCAACAACTTTTTCGCCTTCGGTTTTCATGTCATCATTCTGCCCAAAAGCTGTGAAAGCGAATAAGATCAGGAAAACAATTAAAATATATTTGAGGTTATTCATATATGTTGATTCTATTTAGTGTTATTGGAGTACAAAAATAATGGTTTCGGCAGTTTGTTGAAATGCTTAAATGAATAAATGAAATGTAATCCTCAATTATAACAAAAGTATTAGATCTGCACTTTGCGACTTTCAAGTATCGAAAAACTATAATACGAAAGAAATTCCTGCTGTAAATAAAAATTCTGCTGCATTGTCATAGTAGAGCGGACTCTTAACTTCCAGCGACGCTGCAAATTTCTTTTTAAAAAAGTAGTTTGCTTTGAATCCTGCAAGAAACCTCAATGTAAAACCGTCCTCACCGGCAAATAAAGCGCCTCCTGCACCAAAACAAACCATTATATTATCTTCTTCAAATCCAAATGAAGGAACAAAATTGATTGATGCCGTAATTTGTCGGCTGTATTCAGGTTTATACAGGTCTATGCCGGTATTAAGGTAAATAAATTTATTGGGTCTGAATGTCAAAGTACTTGAAATGACATATGAAGTTTGACCCTGTTTGCTCGGTAAAAGAAAACACTTTATACAAACCTGCGCCTGTATACAGCAGGGTTCTATGATCTTTCCATGTGCCTGAATTTTGCTGGCTAAAACTTACAATTGGAAATGAGATTAAGAACACAATAAATAGGATAAATCTCTTGTAGTTTGACATTTTATTTTAATACTACCATTTTTTTAGTTTCGCTAAAATTCCCGGAATTCATCCTGTAAAAATACACACCGCTGGGAGTGTCCGTTGCATCGAAGTCCGTTTCGTAAATCCCGGCCTGTAATGATTCATTTACGAGCAGTTTGATCTCTTTTCCCAAAGCATCATATACGGATAATCTAACATTACCTGAGTTTGGCACCTTGAATTTTATCATTGTTACGGGATTAAAAGGGTTCGGGTAATTCTGACTTAAAGAATATGATTTTGGGATTTCTGTGGTAATTTGATAAATGCCGATAGGATTTATCAATTCTGATATTTTGAATAATTTACCTGTGTTCGTTCCAACCCAACCGTAAAATCTGTTCCCAATCTTCTTAAAACTTACTGCTCTTATGAATTCAGGTTCTATAAGATTAATTGACATCTCGCTCCAATTTGCTCCATCGTTGGTTGACTTAAAAATTTTCTTTTGTGTTGCCCAATACCAGATTTGAGAACTATCAACATTGAATAAACTTACCTCATAAAAATCACCTGATATAAAAAGAGATGGTACTGACCAATTAGAGCCGCCATCAGTTGAAGAATACCTGTAATAATTGTAACCAGGAGAAAACACCAAACCAAAAGTATTGTCATTTTTGAACACAGGAGCATCCATACGCACATTATTTGAAATTAAGCCAAATGTTTTGACCTGCCAGTTGTTTCCGGCATTTGTTGTATAATAATAACGCATATCGGGGCAGTTTGGATCAGTACAATTAACACCAACCCAGAAATGCTGAGGATCAGTAACTGAAACATCGTAAGTCTCACTATTCTCAGGAAAAACGATATTTTGTCGATTCCAGTTTAACCCACCATTACTTGTTATATAAACTCTAACATATCCTGAATCTAGAGATAGAGTTGATGCAATCAAAACAAGTGGATCAGTTTTAGAAATATTGAAATAGGGATAAGCAAGAGAACTATCGTTTAAGCGCATACTCCAATTCGCTCCTGAATTTGAAGTATAATAAATATACTGACCATAGGAACCTATGTACGCTTTTGAAGAATCAATACTAATAATTTTTTCAGGTCTGTCAATTCCACTATTACCAAGTGAGAAATTAGAACCATTTATCCTTTTCAAAATATTAGAATTATTAACTGAGTCTACGGTTGTTATCCAAAGGTAGCTTGTATCTACAATTGATAAGCCTCTAACGGATATTGAACCATTGTTAAATGTATAATCCAATGTCCATTGAGAATATGATTGATATGATTGTAATAAAATAGCTGTTGATATGATAATTGAGCTTAAGAGTTTGTTCTTCATATTTTGAGATTTAGAGTAATATCAGGTTATCTTACTCTTGCAAATTAGCTTGTGTAAATTAATTCTTCAAGCCTAATCCAAATAAAATGGCGGATATTAAAAAAGCCGGGGCATTTCTGCACCCGGCTTATACTGCAATTAGCATTCTTCCGAAATCTGTTTATTCCACTGTTACGCTCTTTGCCAGATTCCTCGGCTGGTCAACATTACATCCGCGCAGTACAGCCAAATGATATGCAAGCATCTGCAGCGGTATGGTTGTTAAGATAGGGGAGAGCATCTCAAGCGTATGCGGTATTCTTATTACATAATCTGAATATTCGTCAATGTGGCTGTCTGAATCGAAATCGGTAATTGTGATAACAACTCCCTTTCTCGCCTTCACTTCACGGATATTTGAAATTACTTTGTCGTATGTCGAATCTTTTGGAGCGATTACAATAACAGGCATGTTCTGGTCGATCAGTGCGATCGGTCCGTGTTTCATCTCTGCTGCGGGATAACCCTCTGCATGAATGTATGAAATTTCCTTCAGCTTCAGTGCGCCTTCAAGTGCAACAGGGAAGTTGTAGCCCCTGCCCAGGTATAACATGTGCTGGCAGAACTTAAATACTTTTGCAATATCAAGTATCTGGTCATTAAGCTTCAGTATTTCCCTGATCTTCTCAGGTATTCTTAATAATTCATCTGTGATCTGTTTGATCTCGCTGTGCGGCAGTGAATTCCTGTACTGCGCAATCATAAGCGAAATCAGTGCAAGTCCGGTGAGCTGTGATGTGAACGCTTTGGTTGAAGCTACCCCGATCTCGGGTCCGGCATGGGTAAAAATTCCCGCATGTGTTTCCCTCGAAATTGTGCTGCCTACAACGTTTACAATACCGTAAACATCTGCGCCTCTTGATTTAGCTTCCTTAAGCGCTGCAAGTGTATCAGCGGTTTCACCGCTCTGGCTGATAACGAACATTATATCGTTCGGGTAAATAACCGGATTCCTGTACCTGAACTCCGAAGCGTATTCAACCTCAACGGGAATTTTACACATCTGCTCTATCATGTACTCGCCAACCAAACCGGCATGCCATGCAGTTCCGCATGCGGAAATAATTATTCTTGGTGCAAATTTCAGTTTTTCGGTAACGTTCATCAAGCCGCCAAGCTTTACCAGACCGTTATCCTTAATGATCCTTCCGCGCATGGTGTTGGTAATCGATTCCGGCTGCTCGTTGATCTCCTTAAGCATGAAGTGCTCATAGCCGCCTTTTTCTATCTCTTCAAGATCGAATGTAATTACCTCAAGCTCGCGTTCGATCTTCTCATCGTGAATAGTCTTTATCTCAAATTTATCTTTTGTTACAATAACCATTTCGCCATCCATCAGGTATAATACCTGGCGTGTGTGTGGAATAATAGCTGTAGCATCTGAAGCGATAATGAACTCACCTTCGCCAACGCCAAGTACCAGCGGACTGCCTTTCCGGGCTGCGATGATCTTATCAGGATCAACTTTTGAAAGCACGCACATTCCGTAAGTACCGTCAACTTCAGCTAGTGCAAGCCTTACCGCAATTTCAAAATCCATTACATTTTTATAATGAGAGCGTATTAGATGTACAAGGCATTCAGTATCTGTATCTGTCATGAAATGGTAGCCTTCACGCTCAAGCCTGGTTTTTAAGACACTGTAGTTTTCAATAATTCCATTATGTATAACCACGATCTCGTTACCTTCATCAAAAATAGGATGGGCATTCCTGTTGTTGGGTTCACCGTGAGTTGCCCACCTTGTGTGGCCAAATCCGATGTTAGCTGTATGGTCGTATCCATTATTGCTCAAAAGATTCTCAAGATCAGATACTTTGCCTGCAGTTTTTCTAACTGCAATTTCATTATCATACATAAGAGCTACGCCTGCAGAATCATACCCCCTGTATTCGAGTTTCTTCAATCCGCTCAAAATTATAGGAAGTGCCTGTTTATTACCAAGATAAGCTACTATACCGCACATTAATTTTTCATTTAAATGTTAAAAAATGGAATTATTTACTAATAAACATACTATAAATGGTGTATGTAAACAATACCACCTTTACGTTACAAAGTTAATTAAATTAGAATCAAAATGGAACAATATTTTGCCCAATTGTAGAATGTTGCTGTAAATATGCCTGCAGCAAATGTTATTAACATGAGTAATAACAGTATAATTGTACTTAACGTTTCAGTTCTAATTGATGCAGAAACAATGCTTTTCGCATATAGCAGACGGATTAACCTGAAGCCGAAATACAGCATTGGCAGGGATGATATGATCGAGAGACCCGCCAGCCAGCTTAAGCCACTATTCGCAAGTGCTGAGTAACATATTAATCTTCCGGTGAAGCCCGCAGTTAGCGGCAATCCTATTGCCGATGCTGTGATTATCATAAGTGCGGCTGCTGTGAAAGGGGATGATACTGCAAGCGATCTCAGATCATCAAGCCGGGTAAAACCATATGTGAATTCTAACCACCTGAATATATAAAGCAGGCCGCCGGTATTCACAACAAATACTATCGAATAGTACAGGAGCGCTGAAGTACCCTCGGGCGATGATGCCGATAATGCTGCAGAAAGTAGGCCGCTTTGCGAAATTATGAAAAATACCAGTATCCGCTTTAGGTCATGCTGCCAAAGTATAACGAAGTTACCGGTTATCACCGCTGCTGCTGATATGATCGCGATCAGAAGCTTTATATTAACGCTTTCTGTAAACAAATATGTATTGGCATCCAATATGAATGAATTGTAGTCATGGAAAGCGGTTATATAAAATCTTGCCAGCGTAAACAGCGTAGCCAGCGCAGAAGTGATGAGCATGTATCCAATAGTGCTGTAAGCTGACTCCTTTGCGGCATACGGAATAGAAAAATTAAATAGCGGCAGTCCGGCTTTAAATATTATTCCGCCGCTAATAAATATTACCGCTGCGGCGAGCGTTAGAGTATTTACTCCGCCCAATGAAATTGTTTTGGCTATTGCCGTATAATCCATTGAGCCGCCCAGACCGTATAACAGTGAAATTCCAAACAGCATAAGGGCAGATGACACTGCTGAATAAACGAAATACTTTAAGCGGGTCCGGATGCTGCCTCCTAAGAGTATCAACAAAGGAATACTCATTACTTCCAGCGAAACGAACATCATTGCAAGATTTGCCGAGCTGACGGCTGAAATGGCCCCGATTGCTGAGAGCATCATCGCGCTGTATTTTGTTGTGTTTTTTTTGCCGGCAGTCAGGAAAATCAACAGACCGGCTGAAAGTATAATTAGCTTCGTCCCGTATGAGAAATGGTCGTTAACCCATAAGCCGCCAAACAAAAATTGAGGTGCGCTGTATGCCTGAATTGCTGCGGCAAAAATGGCGGCAGAGAATCCGGCAAGTACGATCCACTTAACAAAACCTTTGGCCGCACCTGTCTTTATATCCGAAATGTTCAAAATTATTATTGTGGCTGCAAGGGTCAATTCCGGCAGGAAATTGAATAGAATGTTGGATATTTCAGTGTTCAATTTTTCCGGGTTTAAACGTTGTTGATATCTGTATTACACTCTTTGATTCGATTCTTCAGGATGCTAAATCTGAAAATCAATCCTTTTCAGATTTTAAAAATATATCCGTAGTGGCAGGATTTCCGCCAGCCACATTTTCAGTAAGAATTTTTCTAAGTAATGTCCGGCCTTTGGTTGTTTTGAGCTCTTTCTCTCTCATCATAGCATTTCTGCGGTTCTTCACTTCTTCAAAGTAGATCAGCCTGTACGGACGGTATGGCTTAGTTGAAGCAACTTTGCCTGAGTTATGCTGCCTGATGCGCCTTTCAAGATTATCAGTTTGACCTACATATAATCTGTCACGTGATTCGGAATACAAACAATATATAAAACAAGGACTCAAGTCAGTCTAAGTTGTTGTTTGTCATTCCTGCGAAGGCAGGAATCTTGAAAGACTACGCAAATTTCAAACAACTGCTTTTTGGGGAACCGGATTGTTGACTCCAACGAGAGCCTTGACTCCTCAATGAGGAGTTTCGCCAATTCCGCATTAATGCATATTTGTACCGCCAAAAACTACTGAAGTAGTTTACAATGTTGCCATTACCAGATTTTGAGTCGCTGTGCGCCTGACTCCCAACGGGAGTTCTGCCAATTCCGCACTCAAACTCTTTGTACCGCCAAAACTACTGAAGTAGTTTACAATGTTGCCATTACTAGTAATCTGAATGTGCGCTTGACTCCCGCAGGGAGTTCTACCAATTCCGCATTAATGTTGTTTGTACCGCCAAAACTGCTCCGGCTTGCGCCTATGCAGTCAAGCGGCGTCGAACCCTTACAATGTTGCCATTACTAGTAACTTAAATGTGCGCCTGACTCCCAACGGGAGTTCTACCAATTCCGCATTAATGCTGCTTGTACCTCCAAAACTACTGAAGCTATTTGTACCGCCAAAACTACTAAAGTAGTCAAGCGGCCTCGAACAGCTGCAATGTTGCCTTTACTGGATTTTGAGTTGCTGTGCGCCTGACTCCCAACGGGAGTTCTACCAATTCCGCATTAATGCTGTTTGTACCGCCAAAATTGCTGAAGCTATTTGTACCGCCAAACGGAGTCGAACCGTTACAATGTTGCCATTACCAGATTTTGAGTCGCTGTGCGCCTGACTCCCAACGGGAGTTCTACCAATTCCGCATTAATGCTGTTTGTACCGCCAAACGGAGTCGAACCGTTACGAAGTTGCCTTCACTAGATTTTGAGTCTAGCGCGTCTACCAATTCCGCCATGGCGGCATTAAAGAACACAATAATAAGTATTTTAGAAAATAGTTAAAATGAAATAAAATACCACAAATAGAATAGCGCTGTATGATATAACCACATATGGTTCGGGAGTATACAACTTCCTTAATACCAGAGCTGCGATATCAAAGGTCTCGCCAAACTTAACAGCAGAAAACCACTTCTGACGCCGGGTAATTATACTGCTGAATTTAGCTATTGAATTCAATCCAACCGCGGCAGCGCTTTTTGCAGGCTGCCAGAATGAAGAGTTAACCTTCCCGGCAAAATTAGAAATACTTTTCCCGCTATCTATCTTGGAGATCAGTTCGCTTGTTTTTGCGAGAAATAATGATCTGAATTTTGACTTTATTGAAAAGAATAATACAACAAGAAGTGAAAAATATAGTGCCAGTGAGAGCACAATATAAAGCGGACTGTTTAATCCGAAGCTTTCCAATTATTCCTGCACCTCACTATCCAGATCAAAAGAACCATGTGTTCTGTGGTACAGAATGAGTAAAGAAATACCATAAGATAAAATTACAAGTACTACCGCGGATAATATAAATAGTACTATTTGCGATCCAGAATCAAATGCTGTTAAACCCGAAATTGATGCAATGTTCAGCAGCGGAGCTGCAAAAAGCAATATCAAACCGGCAAATATTTTCATCAGATTCTTGCCGGTAATTACTGTAAACAATCCAAGTCCAAGCATAATTGCTGATATAACAAGAAAATGATTTATCCCCAAACTCAATTTTGTGATTCCTTTCTCAGCATATCTAAGATCATGCGCAGCATAAGTGAGGCAAGCAGCACTACAGGCAATATCAAAGGCAGATATTTTGTAAAAATTCCAGAATAATCATACGAACTCTCAACCAATGCCAGCCATCTTGTTGAAGCGCTTAAGCTCGTAATCATTGCAGCCGCCGCACTAATGGCAAGTACGGGCAGCAGCATTAATCTAAATTTCCGGTTGATATTTCCTGCTGAGCCGTGAATATGTTTATCTAAATATACAGCGATCAAGATCATTGTAATGACTGCAAATCCTACTAAAGCCAATGCCACCAATTGAGCTTTCAAAACTATAAGCATTGCAGCAAATGCGAGTATCAGTGCTCCCGCAAACAGAATTATTCTGCGTATATCATTTCCGAAAGCGATAACCAATGCGGAAAATATCATTGATAGCGCGAGTATGTAAAATAAAATGTCAATCAATATTTTATCTAATCTATTTAATTATTGATGCATAAAGCACTTCATGTGTGCTGACGATACCTGATTCATTTCTTTTTTCTGCCCCTGGTTTTTCCGATAGTATTATTCTGCTGTGGCTGGCTGCCTTGCGGCTTTTTGGCTGCTGATTTTTGTCTTGGCTTCCTCTTTGCAGGTTGATTTCCTGTTGTACTCTTACCTGTTTCAGCATTTGCCTGTGTATCAGCTGTTTTAACAGATTCTGTTTTACCTGAGATAACAGGATCAACATCAGTTTTCGGAGTTTTTTCATTTGCTGCAGGTGAATCATTTTCTACCGAAATTTCTTTTACAGGATAAATCTTTTCCTCAGATTTTACCTGTTCTAAGATCTTGCTTTCCGTTTTTGAGTCCGGTTCAATATTCTGAGTACTGAGTATTTCGGGTAATCTATCTCTTAAGGGATTTATTGTTTGTTCGGGCACTGATTGTTTTGTTATACCAGAAGTTTTCCTTTCAGGCGCAGAAATTTTAAAGGGGACGCTTCTAATCACAGCAATCATCTTATTTGTGTAGCCTGAAAAGGGCAATACAAGTATCACTGTGACTGCCGCAGAAAGCAGCGCTGCATTAACACCGTAACCTAAAACGAACTTTAGGTAGTAAATAGAAAATAACGCTTCAGTTACAACGAACCCCAAAAATAGTATTGATGCTGAAATAAAAAATAAAGGCCCGGACGCTATCCCTTTTGCGGATTTAGGTCTGCCTGCCAGAATAAAAATGGCAGCCGCAAAAATAGCGGCTAAGAGCACTAACTGAAGGATCTGTGTTGTGGATAACATTTCTGTAAAATTAGCAAAAAATAAATGAAAAAGACAGGTTTTAGACCTGTCTTTTTGCAAAATAAAATTGTCTTTCTAAGATTTTTTCTGCTTATGCCGGCTGAAGCTGTGCATCAAGCTTCTGAGCAATAGCCTGCTTTGGAACTGCACCGATTATCTGGTCGGCAATCTTGCCATCTCTGAAAATCAATAATGTAGGAATGCTTCTGATTCCGTATGTCATGGAAATGTTCGGATTGTTATCAACATCAACTTTGCCGATCTTAACTTTTCCCTGGTATTCGCCTGCAAGCTCTTCTACGAACGGTGCAATCATTTTGCAGGGTCCGCACCATACAGCCCAAAAATCAACCAATACAGGTACATCTGATTTCAAAACTTCCTGGTCAAAATTAGCGTCTGTGAATTCGATTGGATGCATTTTCTCTCCTTTGTGAAATGTGGTTACTGGATATGTTATTGTAATATAATATTATCTTTGCCGAAAATCTCTGTTAAAAGTTTTTCAGTGTATTTGTCATAATGGATTTTGACATTTTCAAGTTCCATTATGCTTTCTTTATGTCCGTTTTTAAGGTGTATAAATATCGAAGTTTCGCCCTCATGCGTGCTTAAAACCGCCTTTGCACGGTATATTTTGGCAATTTCGAAATTATTCGCGTCTATTTTAATAGTTATAATACTTATGGCTTCCGTACCGCTTGAAGCAGATTTAACCAGCGGCTTTATCTCGTCAACAATAAGCTTAACGCTGTTACCATTCTCTTCTGCTTTGCCTATAATTGTTACTATTGAATCATCCATCAATATCTCGCGGTACTGCTCGTATGTTTTAGGGAACACAACGCACTCACCTTGACCGGTAAAATCTTCCAGAGTAAACACAGCGAATCGGTTTCCCTTCTTGCTTTGTTTGATCTTGAGGTCGGTTATAATTCCGCACATTCTCACCCTTTGCAGCTTATTGAAATCTACTTCTTCAATATCAACATCACTAACATCGCTGAACTTGAATGGATTAAGCTTTATTATCTCATGTTCATAATCGCTAAGCGGATGCGCGCTGATGTAGAGTCCCAGCACTGATTTTTCCAGCGAAAGCTTTTCGCGGTCAGACCAATCGCTGTAATCCGGTCCTAATGGCTCGAAAATCACGTCCTTCACAGCAGTCTTGGTTTTATCTCCCCCAAAAAGCGATGATTGGCCTTTGTTCTCGTTTTTCTTCTGACCGTAACGGTGAATAGCCGCTTCGTAATAGTCGTATAGCTTCTTGCGGTTTGGTTCAAGTACTGCAAATGCACCCGCGTAGATCAATGATTCAAGCGTTTTTTTGTTTACTACCCTGGGGTCTATACGAGAACAGAAATCCACAAAACTTTCGTACTGACCATGTTCGGTTCTTTCTTTGATTATATTCTCAACTGCCGTTCTGCCAACATTTTTAATTGCTGTGAGTCCGAACAGTATCTGGTTCTTTACCATTTCGTTAATGGTGAACACAGGAAAGCACTCGTTAACGTTCGGCAGGCTGAGCGTTATCTTCATACGTTTGCACTCATTTATAAGAAGCACCATCTCATCCATATCTTCATACCGGCAGTTAAGCTGCGCAGTCATGAATTCCAGGGGATAATGGGTCTTTAAATATGCGGTGTAATATGCCAGCACGGAATAAGCCACACTATGTGATTTATTAAAACCGTAATCTGCAAACTTCAGGATTAACTTAAAAATCTCTTTGGCAACTTTTTTATTGTAACCCAATTCATGCGCGCCTTTGATGAATTCCTCTTCCTGTTCTTTCATCAGCTTCTCATCTTTTTTACCCATTGCGCGTCTTACCAGATCCGCTTTCGCGAGCGAGTAACCTGCGATAACCCTTACAAGCTGCATTACCTGTTCCTGGTAAACAATTACACCATATGTTTCTTTAAGCACCTGCTCCATATCGGGATGCAGGTAAGTAACTTCTTTCTTGCCGTGTTTTCTTTCAATGAACTCGGGGATAAGATCCATCGGACCCGGCCTGTAAAGCGCGTTCATAGCGGCGAGGTCATTGATATTCTTTGGCTTCAGTTTGGAAAGGTATTCCCGCATCTTAGGTTTTGAGAACTGGAATATACCTATGGTGTGTCCGTTGGCGAAAAGCTCATAGGTTTTGGCATCATCAAGCGGCAGGCGGTCAAGATCAATATCCACATTCTGTTTGACTTTTATAAGGTCAACTGCCTGCTGAAGAATTTTTAGCTCCTTCAGCCCAAGGAAGTCCATTTTGATAAGCCCGGCTTCTTCAAGCATCTTCATGTCATACTGCGTCATGTACTGGTTATCCTGCTGCGGAGCTTTTGCAACCGGTACATAATTACTTATATCTGAAGGCGCTATTACCACGCCGGAGGCGTGCATGCTGACATTTTTGTTCAGGTTTTCGAGCACTACTGCGTAATCGAGCAGTTTCTTGCGTTCTTTTGCCTGGTCAAAATACTGCTTGAATTCAGGAATATCTTTGTAACAATCGGTCAGTGACTTTATTTTGCCGAAAATTGACGGTACATGTTTTGTGATCTCATTGATCGTATCAAAAGGATAGTTCAAAACCCTGCCCACATCCTTCAATACAGCTTTGGTTTTAAGTTTGTTGAAAGTAACTATCTGTGAAACTGAATTTGTGCCGTATTTTTGGCGGGAGTATTCTATAACCTCATCGCGTTTATCATCCTGGAAATCGATATCGATATCAGGCATTGAAACACGTTCGGGATTAAGGAAACGTTCAAACAGCAGGTTATATTCTAACGGATTAACATTTGTGATGCCAAGCGCATAACATACCAGCGAGCCCGCAGCACTTCCTCTGCCCGGACCAACATAAATGCCGTTCCTTTTCGCATGGTTTACAAAATCGGCTACAATTAAAAAGTAACCCGAAAAATTCATATTCTTAATGACCTCAAGTTCAAGATCGAGCCTGTCAATTTCAACCTGTGTTACGTTTGCGACCTTTTCTCTGAGCCCTTCGTGCGAAAGCTGTACGAAATATTCGTTCAGGTCTTTAGCTCCTGATTTGGGCGGAATAGGGAAGTCCGGCATATGATACACATTCTTCGGCAGCTCAAGGTTACACTTATCGGCTACTTCAAGTGTTGATTGTATGGCTTCCGGAAAATCTTTAAACAGCTTGCACATCTCTTCCGCAGACTTAAAGTAAACCTGGTCGGTTTCATACCGCAGATCCTTCTCAAGGTTTTTACCCTCTTTATCTTTTGATAGATCAGTGTTGATGTAAAGGTAAAGGTTATGCGGGATGTGGTGCTCGTACTTAATATAGTGAACATCGTTAGTTGCTATGAGCTTGAGCCCAAGCTCTTTGGCAATGGCAGGAGCGTGTTTACGGATGCGCTCTTCGATCTCCATACCATGGTTTTGTATCTCAATATAAAAATCTTCCGTGCCGAAAATATCCTTATATATAGTAGCAGCCTCTTTAGCAGCTTCCATATCTCCCCGGGCAATGTGTGATGAAACTACGCCGCCGGCGCATGCCGAAAGGCAAACCAAGCCCTTACTGTAACTCTTTAATATTTCACTATCTATACGGGGTTTGTAGTAAAATCCTTCGGTATGTCCAATTGAACACAGCTTGACCAGATTGTTGTATCCTTCCAGATCCTTAGCCAAAAGAACCATGTGGTCGTAATTGGATTTCCGTTTGGATAGTTTTCCTATCGTTTTGCCGGATTTATCTTTGCCCAGCATTGTATCAGCAGAATCTTCCGCTTTGCCGCGCTCTAAGCGCGAGCCTTTTGTTACTATATATACTTCGCAGCCCAGAATCGGTTTGATACCTTCCTTCTGCGCTTTCTTGTAGAATTCCATAGCGCCGTACATAACCCCGTGATCTGTCAATGCAAGCGCTGTCTCTTATACACATCTGACGCTGCCGACGACGGAGAGAGTGTAGATCTCG
>JACSRQ010000254.1 GCA_014879675.1 Ignavibacteria bacterium | reverse complement strand
CTATTTCACTATTTCATTATCTCGCTAATTGACTATTTAATAAGCACCATTTTTTTACTATCAACAAATTTGTTTCCGCCGGGCTCTTCAGCTTCAATGCGGTAGAAATATACACCTGATGCATAGTTCGATGCGTTGAAGTCGATTATATATGTACCTGCTGTCTTGAGTTCGTTATTCACAAGCCGTTTTACTTCCCTGCCCAGTATATCATAAATTACAATGTTCACTTTTGCATCTTTGGGTAAATCGTAATTTATTTTTGTTACGGGATTAAACGGATTTGGATAATTCTGCGATAGCCTGTAAACCGTGGGAATATTGCTGCTGTTCCGGCTTTCAGAATGATACTTACCAAACACCTTTTTAATATCACTGTTTACAATATTGATATGTTCAAGGATATTATGCGGTGATTGGTTTTGGACTACATCTTTTAATGTACGTTTCTTTGAAAGGATTAATTTAGAAATTTCATTACCATCGTTAGCTTCTGAAACGAGCCTGTTCATATTATTTTCTTCTTTCATCCTTTCACTTTCATAAATATTCTTTACCACATCTTTAACGTAAGTTTTCTGTTCATTTGTTAATCTGGAATTTCTGTCATCTCCATCACCCTGTTCGCCTCCGCCGGAAAGACTATCAAGAATATATACGGCCATATAATCCCAGTGCGCCACCAGGGCTTCATAGGAATACGGATTTTCATTTATGATCTGTTCAAAGCCTGCCAATGCAGAAGAATACTGATGGAGGTTAACTTTACATTTTTGAACAAAGTAATAGCAATTTCTCACCAAACCGGGATTTGCAGGATTATTAAGTATAACATATGAATAAAAGTCTTTTAGTAAAGTTATACCAGTTTCAGAAGTATCAGTACTGATCGTTGCCGTATATAGTTTTGAAACAGCATCAATGGCTTGAATAGTATCCGGTGGGTCGTTAAGAATCCTGTTACACATGCTGATTACCGCGATGTAATTCCTTTTTCTCATTTCAAGACCGAGGGAATCATATACGGTCAATTGAGTACCATTGTTAAAAGCGATAGAATCAATTATGCCATCACCCAAATCAGCCGATGCAAATCCGTCCTCTTCCTGGTTATCGTTACAGCTAAAAGGCAGAAAATTGAACTGTACTTCTCCGCCGCCATACCAGTTGACTGATTTAACCGGTGTTGAATTATTCTGGTCCTGTTTAAAACAATTCAGCTTATTATCTAGATCGATTAACCCGCCTGATAGCGGGAAAGTACCTGTTAGATGATAGCTGCTTGAATTTGAAGTAATGTTAAATGTGTTATAACCCGAATTCATCAGGTAATATGAATTATCTACATAAATATTTGAAGAAGTGCTTCCGGTATTACCTATATAGTTTGACCCAAGCAGGTAGAAGCCGGTATAGCTCATATCCACAACCGTACCGCTTACTAAGTTCAAACCATATGATGTATTAACTGATGAAGAAATATTGTTATGATATAGTGCAGTATTTGTTGATAAAGTATTTACACCATAATTGAAACCGGAAATCGAATTATTCTGCAATATACCGCCTGAAACATTAAGCAGGTTTATTGCTGTTGAAGAATTGTTACCTGTTGAGATAAAGTAATTGCCAGAACAGATCAGTGGTACCTGAACTCCACCAAAAGCCATAATGTTTAAGGCTGGCAGCGAAGTTGAAGACATTACAAAGTGATTGTTATTTGAAATATTCAGATTAAATTTAGACGGCAAAATGCTGTAAGCCGCAAAATATCCAATACCTCCTGCGTTTTCCGGCGGAGAGATATTTGTATTCTGAATATCAGTTAGTGGACAATTTGTAATACTAAACAGATATGAATTATTGTAATAACAGCTTACATCCGTATTATAAATCCTTACACTTGTGCAGTTCTCAAAAGAAATGACGGGCGAATTTACTGCTTCTGAATGCAGGGTAACTCTACCCTGGTCTCCCGTTAACAAACCCGACTGGAATGAACCGCCGTTCATTACAATTCTACCCAAATGCGTAAAACTTATGCTATTTGATGGATATAGGCTGATGTTCTTTCCACCATTATATACAGTATTATAACATTCGTATGCCGGAGTCATATTGAGATTTTCATCATAAGCAAGTGTTCCGCCATCAACCATAACTGGCGCAAGTTTATAAAGTTTTCCTTCGCCGGGCAAATACCAGCCAAGATCAATAAATGGCGAGCCGTTCTTGTTAAATGTTGTAACCACATTATTGTTTTCCAGGTCAACAATTTTCCAGTTTGTGAAATATTGAAGTTCTGATTCCTTGAAACTTACCTTAACAAACCTCCTGCCGCCATTCTCACCATCAGGAAAGCGGGGATCTACTCCCGGCGCAAAGTAAGGGGAGCATCTTCTGTTTACCAGCATAAAATAATTTGAATAAGGTTCTTCAAATTTCTTAAACAACCCTGCCTGTACATAACGTGATGAAACCGGTTCTTCTGCGTCTGAAGGAGAGTTAATATTGCTGTTATCCGGTGCGTATGTTTTGATTTCTGAAAAATATTTATTTGCCAACAGGTCACTCCTTGATGCCGCTTCATCATAAATATAAGAACGGGTATCACTATAAGTGAAGTTCAGTATATGCTGTTCCCATTTTTTTACTCTTACTCCAATATCCCTGAACGCCTGCCATTTGGGTCTTGATTCTGAATAAACATTATTTACACGCAGGATAATTCCGTTTTCATCATCAGCAATACCACGTGTGTACCTGGGACAATTTGGATCATTATCATCAGAACCAGGATACCAAAAGTAGTTAAACCCTTTTGCCCCGTATGAAACTGCCACATAAGACATCATTTCAAGCTCTTCGTTGGTAGGCTCCCTTCTTACCTCGCCGGGTGTGTGCCACAAATGCGCCTGCGGCATAAAGATGAACGGAATATTTGCCATCCGGGATACTTCACTGCACACCTTCATTACAAACCTGTAATTTCCTTCATCCTGTACCAAGCCGTTATCCCGGCAAAGAGCCGCTCTGTTAACAAACTGCGGTTCCTCTGTATTATCTGTTTCAAGCACGTAGGGGCTGTGGTTAATATTATCCTGAAGCCAAACATCATATGCCCCGGGACTTATTGCCTGCGCCAGGATACCCCAGCCTGAAGTTACGGGCAAAGTTGAGGGAATTTTGCTGAATGTTGGCGGTAAATTATATGAACCTGTGAGCGGGTAACTTTCGGCGAATATTTGTGTTAAACCTATTTGCTGAACATAATTCCTGTTTGTAAATCCGGCATTGCTTACTGAATTCCTCCTGCTCCACGGTACGTGCGCATGATTCATGTTTGTATAATCTGCCATTAGATCTATTTGACCGCCGGAGTAATATTTTAATCTTTCGTTAACATATGCCATACACGGGTGATGGTTAAATTCACTAAGCTCAATGTAAAATTTCCAAACCGCAGGCTCATTTGAACCCTGCGGAGGATACTTTGCTAATTCTACTTCATTCTTAATCCACTGCCTATCTGGAAAGTTAGGATCGTCATAATAACCTTTTAGTAACTTGTCTGCCACATCATTTTCAACCTTCACATAATCTATCCACATTTCGCAGTTGCCAAGCCACTCAACCTGTATATCGGCTTTATTGAGCAAACCGTCATCTGTTGGACTTTCGCCCCTGGCTTTGTATTCCCATTGGTCACCAAGATCACCAGTGAAACTTATTGCAGATGGATTTTCTGTAAAGAAAAATTCTTCTAGATATCTTCCATCATACTCATTCCCAGGTTGATTATTCTTTCTAAAATGCTTTGCCTTAATTGTAACTGGCTGGATTTTATCTGTTAAGCCATCCTGTGTAATAATATGTATCTTGCACACATCTGTTTCTTCGTGTCCAGGTACAAATGAAGGCGGGATTCTAATTTTAGGCTTCACTAACCAGTCACACTCACTATCACCAAACCAGTAGTTACTGGGGTGTGTTCCTGTCATTCTGTTACACTGTTCTGTATTGGCTTTTAGCCGTTTTAAAACAAACCTTGCGCCAGAACTTAACGTTAGGTCATTGCAGTATAGAACGGAATCGCCGTTATTCCACTGGAAATCTCTTTGGATCTGGCCAGAACTTTCATTAAATGAATAAAACCAAAGATCATGATCCGGGCTTTTTGTTTCCGCTTCATATATACTGCTTTGCCCGTAGCAAAGCCATTCTATTTTGGGCCTCTGCCATAGCAATTTGGACTGGCTGTGAGGATAAATTTCATCTATCTTATTTTTCAGATCCTGCTCATACAATGATACAGGATTATCAAGGAGGTCATTGGCAGAAAACCTGCCTTTTGGTTTTCTTCGGTTCGGATCGGTTTGATCGCAATCCGTATAGCTGTGCCACAGGTTAAAGCCAAGCTCGTCATAATTATTGTTATTTATTTTTATGGCATGGTGATTTTCCATAGCTCCAAAGTAAAACTTTGTAAGCATGCTGCCGGGTACAGGCGGTAACGCAGTTTGTGTGATGTTTTCTGAAGGGTAATAGAAGTTGAAGAGTAAAAGCGGGGTGAGTATAGCCAATGCGATGATAATTATCTTGTTTTTCATCACTTGTAAAGTTTAAGTTATTAATTATGTCTTTATCGGGCACCCCTACCCAGCGCAATTTTAATATACTCTTGTTTAACTTATTTTATTAAAACCATCTTTTTAGTATCAGTAAACACCTCCCTTCCTGCTGTTACCGTTAATTTATAAAAATATACTCCGCTGGAATAAGCAGATGCATTCCAGTCAATATTATATTCACCCGCTTTCAGATCTGTGTTAATAAGTTTTGTAATTTCTTTCCCGGTAACATCAAATACTGTTATTGTAACAAATCCGAAATCAACAATCCGAAATCCGATATTGGTAACCGGATTGAACGGATTAGGATAATTCTGAA